>NZ_JBNDHS010000003.1:0-196433 GCF_056755095.1 Rhizobium sp. SVR5-9E
TTCGACAAGATCGGAGCCGGCCGCGTGATGGCGATCGGCTCGCTTGTCGCGGCCCTCGCTCTCATCGCCTGCGCCTTGGCGCCGACCAGGGCAGCTTATGTTGTGGCTCTCATTGCCGTCGAAGTCGCTTCCAACCTCGTCCAGTATAGCGCGGCGTTCGCGCTTCTGGTGCAGTTGCGTCCGCAGGTCGCTTCCCGCAGCATCACCTATCTGACGCTCATCGGCGGTTTTGCATCGACGATTTTCTGGCCGATCACCACGGCGCTGCATTCGCATCTCAATTGGCAAAACGTCTATCTGGTTTACGCCGCCCTCAATCTGGCTATCTGCCTGCCGATCCATGCATGGCTGTCGCGCAGCGCGACCACTGAGCGGGCCGCCGCCTCGACCGCGGCTCCGCCAGTGAAGGGAATCTTGGCACCAGAGCGCCGCAGGCTCGGCTTTGCCGTGATGGTAACGGGCTTTTCGCTTATGTCGCTGGTCAGTTCGGCCATGCTAGTGCATCTCGTACCGTTGCTTTCGGGCCTCGGGCTCGGCGCAACTGCAGCGCTCGTTGGCACGCTGTTCGGCCCGTCGCAGGCCGGCAGCCGGTTGACCAACATGGTCTTCGGCAAGAACCTACCGCCGCTCGGCCTTGCAGTAACAGCGGCAACGCTTCTTCCGGTCGGCGTGCTGGTTTTGCTGCTTTCCGCTCCATCCGTGCCGGGGGCTATGGTCTTCGCCGTGATTTTCGGCATGGGCAATGGCCTGCTCAGTATCGTCTCCGGCACCTTGCCACTGCATCTCTTCGGCAGCGACGGTTACGGCAAACTGCAAGGCAAGATGATGGCGGCGCGGCTAACCCTGTCTGCCTTGGCGCCGTTCGTGCTGGCCTTCGCGATGGAGAAATTGGGTATCTCGCTGTCGCTCGGTATCACGGTTGCATTCGGCGGGCTTTCGATTGTCGCTTTGTCGTCCATCGGGTTTCTGCGATGACCGCTTTTGGCCCAAAGCAGACCTGACGCTCGAACTGCTCTATCAATCTGACTCTAGAGACGCTGGGAAATCGTCCATTGATCAAAGGGACGCTCCTCAGCATGCGCAGAACATCTGGTATCCGCACGTCGACGCTGCCATAAATGAGCTTCATCGAGGGGAGGCATCATGATGCAGAAGAATGCGCCGGACTTCAGCCTTGAGGACAAGGTGACTTTAGTGACGGGAGCGAGCCGTGGCATCGGTCGAGCTTGCGCACTTGCCTGTGCCGCAGCGGGCTCGGATATTGTTTTGGGGGTCCGCGATGTCGCAGCGTCGGCGGGCCTGGTTGCCGAACTCGAGGGCGCGGGACGAAAAGTTCTCCCTGTTGAACTGGACATTCCCAATAAGGCCCACATCGCACAAGCCGTCGACGCGGCGCTTACGACGTTCGGTCGGATCGACGTCCTCGTCAACAACGTCGGCGTGGCTCCGGGCAATCTCGCGGAACTCGTCGAAGAGAAGGACCTAGACGAAATACTCGATGTCAACATCAAGGGCACTTTTCTGATGACGCAGGCAGTGGGCCGTCAAATGATCAAGCGCAATAGCGGCCGGATCATCAACATCAGCTCACAGGCCGGTACCGTGGCACTACGCGGCGAGGCAATCTATTGCATGAGCAAGGCGGCAATTAATCACCTCACGCGCTGCCTCGCAGCCGAATGGGCACGCTATAACGTCACCGTAAATACCGTATCGCCGACGTTCATCCACACGGATGGTACAACGCCTTTTCTGTCCGATGCCGACAATCGCAAAGCGACGCTCGCTCACATTCCACTCGGCCGGATCGGTGAAACCGATGATGTGGTGGGTGCCGTCGTCTTCCTTGCATCACCGGCTGCGAGTCTGATCACCGGCGCGAACCTGCTGGTGGACGGTGGATGGTCCGTCGCCTGAGGCCGAGGCGCTCCTGCAGCGCAAGTCTGATGCAGACGAGAACGACGATTTCCCCGGATAGGATCGCCATACGTCATCGGCAAAGGCGATCCAAGATCTCGGCCAGCATGACCCGGAGAACAATGCCTATGCCCGCTTCTGGCGCGCTAAGAAGACATCGCTTGATGACCGCTTTGCGGCCCAGGGCGGCCATGCTTCGATTACGCGCGGGGGTGGACGATGAACTTGGGGCAGCCGGACGTTTCGCTCGATCGCTTCGCCCGGCCTACGGAAGTTCGATCTCGCCGTCCACCACGTGGTTGAGCCCGGTGCCTTCCGCCGTTAGCGTTATGCGGACCTTCAACTTCTTGCCGCCGACCTGCCCCTTGCGCACCGTCTCCTCGATCTTGCGCTGCGACGTGACGCCGACTTCCTTCAGGAACTTGCGGATCGACATGTTGAAGGCGTCTTCGCTCATGGCGGAACTCCTCTATGTGCGAAAGGGATTGTAATAGAAGGCAAGTCGTCAAGGAAGCAGGCAGTGACGCGCCGTGCCACAGAATCTGACGTGAAAAATTTCGGCCACCTAGATCGGCGTTAGCGCCGCTTTGGGTCGAGACGCGCCTTTGCGACCCGGCGCCACGACAAATTGGAACAGCAACCACTCAGTGCGTAGAGGTGAAGTTGCAGTCTTGCCACTGCCGCAGGCTGCGTCCGTGGGTGGCGTTGCAGCGGCCGGCCGCCAGTAGAAGGCGAAGCAAATTCGCGTGTCCCAGGGGAACTTTTAGCATCAAGCCCGATTTTACAATCATATATCACCGGATGGAGCGATTTAATGGCACAACCTCAGAATGCAGCAATGCATCGACGAGTGCCTCAGCCGCGATTCCGTCTGTCTCTCGACCCAACGCACAGCAGACTGCGAGCACGTAGCCGACATGAGCGTTTGTGTCGAGGCTGGCGCGGACGCACGGAAGGCTGTCGCCAGCGTTGGACAGATGCTTGTTGATGTAAATACGGCTGTCAAAGGCGTGCGATGGTTGGCGATCACGATGGCCTGCGCCTGCTGCGCTACCTGTACGACCACGCAAGCGCCGAACACGCGCAGCAACGGATATATTTCCGAAAAGCTATACGGCGTGAGGGCGAGACCGCGGGTCGCTTACGGAAAGAAAATCCCCGGTAGCCGGTATATGCTTGGCGGGCCCTATGTGGTGAAAGGCAAGCGTTACTATCCGAAGGAAGACCCGGACTACGACAGGAAGGGCGTCGCGTCCTGGTACGGCTCGGCGTTTCAGGGGAGGCGGACCGCGAACGGCGAAGTTTACGACGCGGATCACCTTTCCGCCGCGCATCCGACCCTTCCCTTGCCCAGCTATGTGCGGGTGACTAATCTTGAAAACGGATCTTCGCTCATCGTGCGCATCAACGATCGCGGTCCCTATCATAAAGGTCGCATCATCGACGTTTCCAGCAAGGCGGCGGACATGCTGGACCTGAAGCACAGTGGCACGGCCTCTGTCAGGGTGCAGTATGTGGGCCGCGCCCGATTGGGCGGCGACGATATGCCCGATCTCATCGCCTCCTACGTCAAGAAGGATGATCGCTTTCCGGCCGTCAATCCGGAGCCTCGGATCGCAACCGGTGTGATAATGGCCTCGAAACGGTCGATGGGCGATTATTTGCCAAGTGGCAGTCAGTCCCTCAGGTCGACGCAGACGAACCTTGCCGAGCACACGCCGAGCGCCTCCTACCAGACAGCGGCCAAAGCCGCGGCTACTTTCCAGACATTCGAGCAATTTGTGATGCTGTCCGAGACCGGCAACGTCACCTTGGAACGGCCGCCTGAACATACTCCCTCGCTATCACGAAACGTCGCGATCGCATCACTGGATCAGGACATTGGCTTCATGCCTGGCGGTGAGGTCCGCAACCTGTTGACGCCGGCTGTCAAATATTGCTCGGGCGAGGATGATCATGACGGTGTACGCGACATGTGTGAGTTTCAAGTTCTCTTTCTGCCGGGGGGCGATCGCAATAAGCATCTGACCGGGGTGGTCTCCATAAGGCGACGCTGCTCTCGCCAACTCGGCTACCGCTGGCGACAACAATCAGCCCTACCTGGAGTCCACAAAGGTCCATCACGGGACATGCCCGGCTCTGCCGTCGAGCGGCAGCAATCGGTCGGATCGTGACCTTCTCGGCGTACGGAGAGGGCAGACACATCGAGGGAACTCAGACGACGCGACCGCGGGACAAACGATGTCGAGCGCAGTACGGTTTGGTTGCAATTCCCGAATCGAAAATAGAATGCGGTCGTTCATCTGATCCACCCAGCAGGACCAAATTCCGCTGAGTTACAGCCTACTCGTTAGGGTCGAACCGCTGTCATTCCTGAGTTCCTGCCGGGCGCGGCTGCACGAGCGCCCATTGCTTACCGCCTTGCTTGACATGTTCAGCTGCGTCGGCCTGCCACGCGGCGAGATCATCGTGCGAACCGGCAACCATGTAAAGTTTGCCATCGACGATGACCCAGGATTCGGGGTTCGCTGGTACTAGAACGTGACTGATGATTGCGCCAGCGCAGAAGCCCCCGAATTGTGGCGCATAGTGATCGGGATCAGCGATAAACATGTCGCGATGGGCGACGCTGGCAAACCGCCACCTGGCGTCATTCCACATATATTCAAATGAACTGCTGCCTTTAGTCGCTTTGCCCTCGGTGAAGTAGGCGACTGTGTCATAGCCCTTGATTGCGATATGATTCACGCCAGCAGCGGCAATCGGCTTCGTATTCTCGGCATTGATGGCTCCTGCCGTTGCCAAGTGCAGAACGACGATGCAAAGCGTCCATCCGAGTGATCGTGCAAGTGTCACGCGCATTCGCCGGTCCTCCGAAAAGAGGCCTGCGGCGCTCGCTAGGTAGGTCATTCGGGCCGCGCTCGGCGCTCGCCGTGGCCATTCGCAATCTAGTCCCAAATTGTATCAATTCGTCCTATTCTTGACGAGTCAAAACTGGGCGGTGCTGGCGGCGCGCCGGAATAAGCCAGTCCGCCGGGAGGCGGCATGTGGAAGAGCATGGACCGAGACGCAAGCTCACCACGATCCTCAGCGCGGATTGTGCAGGCTATTCCCGCTTGATGCGGGCCGACGAAGAGGGAACCTTTCGGGTCCTTCAGTCGTGCCTTGAATTGATCGCTCGGACCATCGGCGAACACGAGGGCCGCGTCTTCGGCGGCGCTGGCGACAGTGTGGTTGCGGAGTTCCCCAGTCCGGTCGAGGCCGTGCGGGCCGCCGGAGAGATTCAGAAAGCGATCGCGGCCCTGGGAGCCGGACTTGTCGAAGACCGTAGAATGCGGTTCCGGATCGGGATAAACCTTGGCGATGTGATCGTCGAGGGCGACAACCTGATCGGCGATGGCGTCAATGTCGCCGCGCGGCTACAGGGCCTTGCAGAGCCTGGGGGTATCTGCATTTCAGCCGGCGTCCACGAACAGGTGAAGAACAAGCTTACCCTTGCCTGGGATGACCTTGGCGATCAGAGTGTTAAGAACATCGCCGAGCCCGTGCGGGCATTTCGGACACGAGCCGGAGTGCCCGGCCCTAATCGAGCACCAACCGCGAAAACCACCGCTCGCCGGCCTCTGCTGCTGGCGGGAACGGGACTTCTCGCGGCCCTGGCATCGATCGCCTTGATTGCTTCTTATTCAGGCTGGCCAAGCCGACCGCCGCAATGCGGCCGGGCCTCAATCGCCGTGCTGCCGTTCGCAAATTTGAGCGGTGATCCGGCGCAGGAATATTTTAGCGACGGAACAACCGAAGACGTCACCGCAGCGCTCGGCCGATTTAGCGATCTTGCTGTAACAGCCCACGCTGCCGCGATGCCCTATAAAGGAAAGCCCGTGCGGCCCGAAGAGATCAGCCGCGATCTGGGTGTGTGCTACATTCTCACCGGCAGCGTGCGCAGGAGCGGAGAAAAGTTTCTCGTCACGGCGGAACTCACCGACACTCATGATGGCCGACATCTGGATTCTTACAGTGAGGGCGGGGACATCAAGGACCTTTTCGATGCAAGGAACCAGCTCACACTTGGCGTCGTCGGCAAACTGGCCATCAGAATAGAGGATCTTGAGAGGCGGCGCGCTCTCAAGAAGCCGACCGCCAATCTTGACGCTTACGATCTCGTCCTGCGTGGGCGGGACCTCTACGCAAGGAATACGCGCTCCGCAAACAACGATGCGCGCGAGCTATACGAGAAGGCGATCCAACTCGATCCGACCTATGCATCTGCCTACGCTGCGCTCGGCAAGACATATAAGGCAGCCGCCTTTTCCGGCTGGACGGAATTTATAGATGACGCATTTGTGCAGGCGGAGCGGTTGGCTCGGAGGTCCATCGAACTCGACAAAGACAGCGCCGAGGCGCACCGCCTGCTGGGCGACGTCTACTCCTATCGCCGGCAGTTCGACCTCGCAGTCAGCGAGTTGGGTTGGGCAATCGAACTCAATCCAAGCGATGCCGAGGGATATGTCTACCGTGGTGGGCTGGTCGCGTCGTTGGGTCGGTCGGCCGATGCGATCGCCGATTTCGAAATCGCAAAGGCCCTGGACCCGGTTCTGAGCTTCACGTCTCCCGGTTTCGGCTGGGCCTTTTACCTCCAGCATCGCTATGAAGACGCTGTCACGACGTTCGCACAAGGCGCTCACGCCGCGCCGCAAGACATTATCATTCGAGCTGGCCTTGCCGCCTCATACGGCCAGCTAGGACGCAGGCAAGAAGCGGCTCAGGCCGCCGGCGATGTTCTGCGGACTTGGCCGTTCTTCCGAGTTGACCAGTTCATCACGAACTTCCAGTCAGAACCAGATCGTGCATTGATTGCGGAGGGCCTGCATAAGGCCGGGCTGGAATAGGGCTCCGATCAGACGCGAGTATACAATGTTTGGTCTGGGCGTGTGATCGAGCCTCAAGCCTCGCTGTCAATGGCCGCTTCTGGCGCGAAGGCGACATCGTCGGATGACCGCTCCCGGCCCAAACCGGACAATAGAATGTTGCATATCGTTTCAACACCATCTTTATCAATCCAGCGCATGTTTCGTTCAGACGCGAGATGAGAATTTCTTTGAACAGCAACCATGGGGAGCGGTCTTGCGAGTCTTGATACGCTGCTTCTGGATTGGAATTGGTTATGGAGCCGCCGCCTTGACGGCCACGACTATCTGCATGATCGTCAACCAGCTTCTAGCGGGTGTCTGGCCCAACGTGGGAGCGACGCTTTTGCTGATTTTAGCTGCAGCGCCGGTGCTGGGACTCAAGGCACTCCCGCTTGCCGCACTGGCGATCGTTGCCTCAGAGTTCACCACTCTACGGACGTGGTTGTATTTTGGGTTGGTCGGAATCGCTATTGGCCATTTTGTAGCGAGCGGGTTCAACGTCAACCTTTTCAATCGTGAAGGTAACGTGGACTACAACTACATCACAGCAATCCTCGCAGCCTTGATTGCGGGAGTTGTCTATTGGCGCGTGACGGTAGATTATTCTGCGGTCGGGTCATGACCGCTTCTGGCGCAATGCGGACGTGGTGCCATGTCTGTTTTCGGCCCGAAGCGGTCATTCGTCATGTTGCTACAGGGGCGCAGTTATGAACCAGCCGCGGCCATGACTATCTGCACGAAGATTATCAATAGGCTTGCGATTCCTGTCACCCCGGCAAGCGTAGGAGAGCGTAAAAGGCGCATGATCTCAGGCCAGAGGGGATCTGGGGTCTCGACCAGCTTTTCCGCAGACTCTATCAGAGCTATGGCATTTGCTGTACGAGCGTTTGATAGCTTGGCCGTTTCAATGAGTGCTCGCATCTCTCTGAGAATTCGCCAGAAGCTCAGACTTCTGGTGCTCCGACAGGTCAAAGCGGCCTGTCCAGGCTGCACTGTCCACCCTGACAGGGATATCTCGCTTTTCCACGGCATCGAAACCTGCGGCGGTAATCTGGAATAGTCTACCGCCGGACATCTGGTATGCCTGACGCGTGATAACCAGCCCTGTGGCCTCTAAGTCATCCGTCAGAGCCAGCAAGTATTGGTTAGAGCTTTCAAGCCTCGTGTTCTTCTTGATCGTCGGGATAGTGCAGTACCGAGTGTCTCCGCTCGCTAGGCGCCGATGTAGGTACTTGAGAATTGCTAGCTGATCGCTTGCGGCGCTCACCCTCGATTTCCTCCGGGTTTCTTACAAGCTTTAGTAGCATTTCTAGCATCCGATGGAACTGCTGCTAGCGAATTGACGACAGATGTCCACAATGGACTCGGCCTTTCCGTTACAACCATCGTCACAAGATATCTAGGGTCGCAACTCAAGTTAAACGGTCCCAGTCAAACTCGGATTGGTTCAAGCAAGCCTCCAATTTTCGATCGATAGTAGCCTCCGCTCGCATGACCGCAATGGCCGCTTCTGGCGCATTCCGGAAGGGAATTGCATGAACTGAAAACAGCCACCCGTCGCATGCCAGATAATTCCTCACGCGGGAAAGTTCTTTCGGTGATACGGTGGTGAGCCTGATGTCCCAACGTGTAAATGCAAGAGCGGGAGTGTGAGATGACGACACTGTTCGTAAGGCACGAGGTTTCGGACTATGCGACCTGGCGCAAGGTCTATGACGCGTTTCGGCCCGTACAGAAGGCAAACGGCGTTATGGCGGAGGCGGTCTATCAAGCCGCCGACAATCCCAACGACGTTACCGTCACGCATGAGTTTGCCACGGTTGAAGCAGCTCAAGCCTTTGGCAAGCTCGAAGAGCTAAGGGCGGCGATGCGCACGGGAGGGGTGCTGGGCGCGCCAACGGTGTGGCTTGCCAACAAAGCCTAAGAAACAGCCCGGAACAATGTTTGCAAGAGCGGAGCGGAAGCTTGGCTGGCGCCGAGTGGCGACTGCCTTATTTTCTCGACAAGCGCCCTCCCGATGCCATGTTCGACACCGGCATCATGAAACCTTTTGATTTTTAAGCCGTTGTCGCGCTTATGTCCGACGCTAAATTCAATCCGAAATCGGTCGACGGTCCCGAACCGAACGGTGCCGGGACGTCGCGCCAAGAGAAAGCATCGACTGTCGAGGTCGCGCCGCCGCCAAATATCGTCGAACCCGATCCGGAGCTGACGCCTGAGGAGGCCGAGCAGGCGCGCAAGCGATATTTGCTGAGGCGTTTCTGGATCAGCGCGCGCGGTTACTGGGGCCGCGGCTGCGACAGCTTCGCATGGCCCTGCTCAATCGGGCTATTGGCCCTGATCGGCATCAATGTCGGCTTCCAGTATGGAATCAATGTCTGGAACCGCGGAATTTTTGACGCCATCGAGCGACACGATGCCAGCACCGTCTATTTCCTGAGCGCCGTGTTCCTGCCGCTCGTGCTCGGAAGCGTCGCCCTTGTCACCGTACAAGTCTATGTTCGCATGATGATCCAGCGCCGCTGGCGTTCCTGGCTCACGACCGCGCTCATCGCGCGCTGGCTCGCAAACGGCCGTTACTATCAGTTGAACCTCATCGGCGGCGACCATAAGAACCCCGAGGCGCGCATTTCGGAGGATTTGCGTATTGCCACCGAGTCTCCCGTCGATTTCATCGCCGGTGTCATCTCGGCATTTCTGTCGGCCACGACCTTCATCGTGGTGCTGTGGACAATCGGCGGCGCCTTGAGCCTGACAGTCGCCGGTTCGACGGTCGCTATTCCGGGATTTCTCGTTGTCACTGCCGTTCTCTACGCCGTCATTACATCCAGCGTGATCGCGGTCATCGGCCGCCATTTCGTCCAGGTCTCCGAGGTCAAAAACCAGGTGGAAGCCGAATTTCGCTACACGCTGACGCATGTGCGGGAAAACGGCGAGAGCATCGCGTTGCTCGGCGGCGAAGAGGAGGAGCGCAGCGACCTCGACAAGACGTTTACCAATGTGCTCAGGCAATGGGCGCTGCTTGCGCACCAGCACATGCGCACGACGCTCGTGTCGCAGGGGTCGATGCTGATTGCACCCGTTGTGCCAATCCTGCTTTGCGCTCCGAAGTTTCTCGAGGGCAGCATGTCCCTTGGACAGGTCATGCAGGCTGCCTCTGCCTTCGCCATCGTTCAGAGCGCATTCGGATGGCTGGTCGACAACTATCCCCGTCTCGCCGATTGGAACGCCTGTGCACGGCGCATTGCTTCGCTGATGATGTCGCTCGACGGGCTCGAGCGCGCGGAACAGAGCAACGCATTGGGACGCATCACGCGCGGTGAAACGGAAGGCGATGCGATGCTCAGCCTGAACGATCTCTCCGTGTCGCTTGACGACGGCACCGCCGTGGTCAAGGAAACCCAGGTCGTGGTCGAACCAGGCGAGCGGGTGCTCGTGGCCGGAGAATCCGGTTCAGGCAAGAGCACGCTGGTGCGGGCCATCGCAGGTCTTTGGCCGTGGGGTGACGGCAGCGTCAATTTCCACGCCGACAGGCGACTGTTCATGCTACCGCAACGGCCTTATATCCCTTCCGGGACGCTTCGCCGTGCAGTCGCCTATCCCGGCGCCGCTGATAGCTGGGCGCTGGAAAAGATAAAGGCGGCTCTCGACAAGGTGGGACTCGGTTATCTGAACGACAAGATCGAGGAAGATGCGCCTTGGGATCAGACGTTGTCGGGTGGCGAAAAGCAGCGGCTCGCGTTTGCGCGTCTGCTGCTGCACAATCCCGATATCGTCGTGTTGGACGAAGCAACGTCAGCACTCGATGAAAAGAGCCAGGACAAGATGATGGAGATGGTGATCCAGGAACTGCCTGATGTCACCATCATAAGTGTAGCGCATCGAGCTGAGCTGGAAGCCTTTCATAGCCGCAAGATCACATTGGAGCGGCGCGAGGGCGGCGCAAAGCTTGTCAGTGATATCGATCTTGTCCAGCGCAAGAGAAAACGGAACTCGCTTTTGCGCCTTTTGGAGAATCGGCGCTCTCTACCGAAAGGCAGCGTGGATTCGAGTAAGCGACGGACCACTGGCGGTCGATAGACAAGACGGCCGCCCTCAACGCCTGTGTCGCAAGTGCCTGGGGTGCTGGGTGCTCTAGTCCCGATGATTGGGCAAGCTCGCCCACCCCAGCGCGTGGTAGAGGACAATCGCTCCGATTGTCGCGGTGCCAATTCCGTCAAGCGTGAAGCCCGCGACGGCGAGCTTGAAGTTGCCGGCACCCAGCACGAGCGCGACGCCGACCGTGATGAGGTTCCGCGGTTCGCCGAAATCGACCTTGTTTTCGACCCAGATGCGGCCTGCGGTCGCCGCGATGAGGCCGAAGACCACGATCGAAAGCCCGCCGATAACAGGTCCCGGGATCGTCTGGATGAGTGCGCCGAATTTCGGCGAGAAGCCGAGAAGGATCGCGATCGCGGCCGCAACCAGGAAGACGAGCGTGGAGAAGATGCGGGTCACCGCCATCACCCCCATGTTTTCCGCATAGGTCGTCATGCCCGTGCCGCCGAAGGCGCCCGAGAACATGGTCGCGATGCCGTCGCCGATGAAGGCGCGGCCGAGATAGGGGTCGAGATTGCGCCCCGTCATCGCGCTGATCGCCTTGATGTGCCCGAGGTTTTCCGCAACGAGGATGACGACGACGGGGGCGATCAGCGTCATCGCGGAAGCGGAAAAGACCGGCGCAGTGAAGTGAGGCCAGCCGAACCAGGGAGCCGCCTCGACGCCGGCAAAGTTGATCGGCGCGCCGAGGCCAAGCCCATTCGCGAGCACGAGATAGGTGAGATAGGCGAGCGCGCCGCCGATAAGGATCGGCAGGCGGCGCGCCATGCCGGGGGCATAGACCGCGACTGCGCCGACGGCGGCGAACGTCAGAATGGCGACCCAGCGCGAGACCTGGTCGCCGTCCGGGTTCGCCGGGTTCGTTCCCGACGCGCTGGCTATGGCAATCGGCGCGAGCACGAGCCCGATTGCGGCGACGATTGCGCCGGTGAGGACGGGCGGCATCAACCGTTCGATCCAGCGATGGCCAGCGAGCGTGACGATGACGCCGATCAGCGCATAAAGGGCACCCGCGGCGATGATCCCGCCGAGCGCCAGTGCGATGTTCGGGTTGGGTGCCCCGGCTGCAGCCCCCGTCGCGGCAAGAACGGGGCCGATGAAAGCGAAGGAGGAGCCGAGATAGCTCGGCACGCGCCCGCCGACGGCGACGAAGAAAATCAACGTCGAAAGGCCGGAAAAGAAGATCGAGACGTTGGGATCGAACCCCATGATGATCGGGGCGAGCACGGTGGAGCCGAACATGGCCACGACATGCTGGAGCCCGAGCACCATTGTCTGTGCTGCAGGCAGCCGCTCGTCGGGCAGGATGCGCCCTTCCGTCTTCAGCTGCCAACGTGGAAAATAGCCGCCTGTCTCGCCCATCGCTCGCCCCGTTCCGTTCGATGCCCGCCCAGCGACTTTGAGGAATGCTCTCGTAGTGCGTCAAAGGCGTGAAATAGAATTATCTGTCGTCCGATACTCGACCGTCGCTAGGTTCGATTCGTTGTACCGGCTCGTCCCGTTCTCCGATACTGATATCGACTGCTGCTGTCATGGGGTCGAAACGGTTTCCCACAACACTCGACTGCCGAATGATGCCAGCAAGAGATTTAAGTTTTTCGGATAATTCCTGTCTACCTGAAACGATCGCTTCCGGCGCATTTGACATATCCGGCTTCGCCGTTTGGCCCGAAGCATTTAGCGGCGCTTGGCAATCGCCGGGGTGAAATGGCTGACATGGGCTGGAGAAAGACGGTTTGCGTCTTATTTCAGGGAGGAAATGGGAAGTGAAGAGCGAAAGGACCCGCGCAATGGCCAAGAACACGATCTGCCTATGGTACGACAAAGACGCCGAGGCTGCCGCCCGGTTCTACGCCGAAACCTTCCCGGACAGCGCCGTGGGTGCCGTCATTCGTGCACCTGGAAACTATCCAGACGGTAAGCAGGGAGACGTGTTGGTTGTTGAATTCACCGTCGCGGGTATTCCTTGCATTGGCTTGAACGGCGGTCCCGCGTTTAAACACAACGAAGCCTTTTCATTTCAGATCGCGACTGGCGATCAGGAAGAAACCGACCGCTACTGGAACGCCGTTGTCGGCAACGGCGGGCAGGAAAGTGACTGCGGCTGGTGCAAGGACAAGTGGGGTGTGTCCTGGCAGATCACACCGCGCGTACTCACCGACGCGCTTGCGATAGGCGGTGATCAGGCAAAGCGAGCGTTTGATGCAATGATGACCATGAGGAAGATCGACGTTGCGGTGATCGAAGCCGCTCGGCGTGGCTGAGCTATCATCAACTCTACGCCGTAGCGTCCGCGACCGGCTGACGCGACATCGGCGGAGCGCCGCCGCCGTCATCCGTGCTGCTCACGGAAACTGTGGCATAACTGAGCCATGGCGATACATGTCTTGGCGCAGGTTGGCGACAATTGCTAGTTGATCGCGAGGAGAGGCGCCGCGTCACCTCTCGTTGGCGGCCGTCAGCGGCGTTTCGAGGGTCAGGCTCGTGCTTTCCAGCAGGGCCTCGGTCAGGAGCGCGACCAGCGGCTGGACGATGTGCTGCACGGCGGGGTTCTCTCCGATGACGGAGACTTCGGCGACGGGCAGCGCCGGCCAGCGCTCGGAGGTGGGCAGGATCTTCATGCCGTTCTGGACGAAGGACTTGCCGAGGACGGTGACGCCGAGGCCACCGAGAACGGCGGCCTCGATGCCGATGAGGTTGCTTGTGGTGCAGGCCGTCACCCATTCGCGGCCGATCGCATCGAGCGACTCCGTCATGATGGCGCGATAGATGCAGGGCGGGCGCATCATCACCAGGCGGACGGGCCTGCGGTCGTCGGCGCGATAATCGGGGCCGGCGATCCAGACCAGCGGCTCGCGCCAGATGACACGGCCGGGATGGGGGGAACCGTCCTTCCGCTTCTTGGCGATGACGATGTCGAGGCGCCCAGCCTCGTATTCGACGAGCAGATCCTCGCTCGCCGTCGTCGTCAGCTCCAGTTGCACGTCCGGATGAAGGCGGCTGAAGCGGGAAAGCAGCCGGGGGAGCTGCGTCTGGACCAGGTTCTCGGAGATGCCGAGCCTGAGGAGCGGGACCTTTGGCGGATTGCGAAGCTCCTGCATGAAGCTTTCATAATGGGCGAGCAGCCGTTTGCCCGTTACCAGGAGCCGCTCGCCGTCGCACGTCAGGTTCAGCGAGCGGCTGGTCCTGTCGAAGACGCGCATCTGCAGGATGTCCTCGAGGCGGAGCACCTTCTGGCTGACCGCCGATTGCGAGCGGCCGACTACTTCGGCAGCCGCGGTGAAGCTGCCAGTCTCGGCGACCGCCACGAAGGCGCGGAGCAGGTCCAGTTCCAGATCGAGTAGCATTGTCATCGATTAGTCTTTCAACTAGATGCGATTAACTTTATTCGTTTGTCTTCTTTATGGCAATCTCCAACAATGACGCCAGAAACGAACGCGCAACGCATGCCGTTTCAAAGCGATCGAGCGTCCTTTGTGCATCCTATCGGACGCGCGGCACTCTAAAGGAGATATGGATATGGCAACGAGAAATTCGGTCGAAGTCGTCAATAATTTCTGGCGGCAAGTGTGGCAATCGAAGAACCCCGAGGCCGTCGACCGGCTGGTGGCGGAAGACTTCGTCATCACCACGGGCGGAGTCGAGGTCCGCTCGCGGGAAACCTTCAAGAAATGGATCGCGGCCTTTCTTGCGAGCATCGATGACTTCCGGTTCGACGTCGTCGAGATCTTCCAGAACGAGACCGGCGACCGCGTCGTGTCCCGTTGGATGGTCACGGGCAGGAACAACGGCTTCATGGGGTCGCCGGCCTGCGGCTCCCCGATCACCATGACCGGCACTGCCGTGATGCATGTGCGCGAGGACGGGCTCCTGCAGCATAACTGGGTGGAGCGCAATGCCCTCGAGGTGCATCGCAGCCTTGCCGGAGTAGAGCACGTCGCCTGAATTCCACGGGGCGGTGGCGGCAAGGAGCGTCAGCGATGTCTAGAATTTCTCGGAAATACCGCCATTTCGTCTTCGGCGTCATACAGTCGGGGATAACCTGCGCCGTCGCCGCGGCGATCGCGAGCCTTCCCTTCTACGCGGAGGGAAGCTTCGCCGCCCACTGGTTGCGGGCCTATCTCTTCTCTTGGACGGTCATGCTCCCGGTCGTGGTGATCGCAGCGCCTGCCATCCGCAGGCTTGCGGATGCGCTCACGGACTGAAGGACACGACGAGATTTCCACGCATCGCGTGGCCGCGGATCGTTTGAGGGCTCCGTGCCGGCGCGAATGGCCGGAACCTTCGCCACGCCGCGGCCGTCATCTGTGCAGCTCACGGAAACTGTGGCATAAATGAGCCATGGCGATACATGTCTTGGCTGTTCATCGCGACACGGTCGGGACGGAACAGGCGGGGGGCAGTTCGCTTGCAACCGCCTATTCCGTGGGGGTTCTCTGCTGGCTGCTGTCGGCCGGCGTCTATATCGCCGCGAAATGGGTCTCTTCCGAGATGCCGCCCTGGGCGCTCTGCTTCTGGCGCGTGCTGATCGCCTGGGCGATCCTGATGCCGATCGTGCACCGGCATTTCGGCGACATGGTCGCGCTGGTGCGGGGGCGCGCCCTCGAACTGCTTGTCATCGGCGGCGTGGGACTGGCGATCTGCCAGGGGCTGATTTTCGTCGGCCTCGAACATGCCGATGCCACCACCGCCGGCATCATCATTGCGCTGATCCCGATCATCACGATGATCCTTGCCCGTTTGGTTCTGGCTGAGCCGATGGGACGCTGGCAGGTGATCGGATCGATCCTGGCCTTTTTCGGGATCGTGGTCATCATCGTCAAAGGCAGCCCGGCCGCGCTGGTGCGCCTCGACCTCAATCCCGGTGAACTGTGGATCGTCGCCGGCGCGTTCTGTTTCAGCCTCTATACCGTCCTGCTCCGCCGGGCGAAATTCGATGTGGATCGCCTTTCGCTCCTGGTGCTCCTCCTCGGTGCGGCGGTGTTGACGGCGCTGCCTTTCTACCTTTTCGAGCTTGTTTCCGACGAACGCTCGACGCTCAATGCAAGCGGGCTCATCGCGCTCGCCTATGTGGCGATCCCCGGCGGAGCGCTTATGTATTACCTCTTCAATCGCAGCATCGAGGCGTTGGGCGCGGCCCGCGCGGGCGTGCTCCTCTACATCCAGACGATCTTCATCGCCGTGCTCGCCTATCTGATCCTCGGCGAGCAGCTGCAAATCTATCACCTGGAAGGCGCGGCACTCATCGTCGCCGGCTTGCTTCTCATCATCCTGCTGAAGCCGAAAACCAAGTCGGAGGCGGCAAAGGCCTGAGGCGAGGGCGGTAACCGAGGCATCGACCTATGGCATTGAGGAGAAGAGGGAGGTGACCATGATCGTCATTGAACCCCTGCGCGACAAGAACATCCTGATCATCACACCGCATGGTTCGCTCGAAAAAGCCGACTTCGAAACGATCGCGAATGAGGTTGAGCTCGCCCTTCGCTCAAACGGAAAACTCAACGGCCTGATGATCAATATCGAGTCATTCCCCGGATGGAAGAACTTCGAGGCCTTGGCTGCCCATCTGAAATTTGTCTCCGGTCACCATCGACGGATCGAACGGATTGCGGTTGTAACCAGCCGCAGGCTTCTTAGGATCATTCCCGCCGTCGCCGGTTTGTTCGTCCATCCGGAGATTCGTCTGTTCGACCTCAAGCAACGAGCACCAGCGCTTTCATGGCTGGAGACTGGTCGATTATGACTTGCCTGCGGGAAAAAAATGCGGAAGCGGCTCCTTGGTTGCGGCGTGCTGCGCGGCGGTATCTCCTCGCCTCCGTTCTGGCTGTGGTTTGGGTGGCGAGTATTCCCGTGCAGTCCTTTTCGCAATTGCCGCTCGGGGCGGACATACCGGAGGTGGAGATCGGTGCACGCAAGATATTCCTGATGCTCTTTTTGATGCTCGGTCCAATCAAGATATTGGTGCCATTCAAGATCCTTGCAGGCGGCTACGAGCCCGGCGTCCGGCGACGAATAGCCACCAGAGCGATCCTCTTCTCGGCGGCCGCGCTGGCGATCGCCGGATTTCTCGGACGCACCATGCTGGAAAATTTAGAAATCTCATTGCCGGTGCTGGCGATGACCGGCGGCATCATCCTGTTCATCGTGGCCCTGCGAACCGTCTTGCAGCCGACTGCCGCCCTCCCAGTACGACCGACAGGGCAGGGCCAAACGGATATGGGACTGGCACTCACACCGCTGGCATTTCCAACGATCGTGACGCCTTATGGCATAGCCGCCGTCATCGTCTTCGCCACGCTGGCGGGCGGCCGCCAAGCGGAAGGGCTCACCGTGGCGACCATTGTATTGCTGATCCTGGCGCTGGACTGGGTGGCAATGATGTTCGCCGAGACTATTCTTAGATGGATCGGAACTTCACTGCAGGTTTTGGCAGTGGTGCTCGGCGTTACCCAAGCTGCCCTGGGTCTTCAGGTCATTTTGCATAGTTTCAGCATGATTGCCTGGTAACCACCGCTTTCCCCACCCCACATTACAAAAATGTAATGGAACATCAGCAGCATAGCTGACGTTATCCAACGCTGTCTTCTGCAGCGCCACCGCCCATCCCAGGCACCCCTTCCGACGGCATCCGGAATTGCCCCGCCTCGCCGCCGCGTTCGGACGGAGGAATAATCATGTCCGCATTGGCAAGCCTGCGCGCCCTCACGCCGCAGCAGCGCAACACCGTCGTCGCCAGCTATCTCGGCTGGACGCTCGACGCCTTCGATTTCTTCATTCTTGTTTTCGTCCTCAAATATATCGCCGAGGAATTCCATACCGACGTTCCCGCAGTCTCGGCGGCGATCTTCCTGACGCTCGCCATGCGGGCGCTGGGTGCCTTGATCTTCGGCCTGGCGGCCGACCGCTACGGGCGGCGCATCACGCTGATGGTGAACGTGCTGCTCTACTCTGTTCGAGTTCCTCACCGGCTTCTCGACCGGGCTGACCATGTTCCTTGTGCTGCGTGCGCTCTACGGCATCGCCATGGGCGGCGAATGGGGCGTCGGGGCCTCGCTGGTCATGGAGACGGTGCCGGAGGAATCGCGCGGCATCGTCTCAGGTATCCTGCAGGCCGGCTATCCATCCGGCTATCTCATTGCGTCGCTGCTGTTCTTCCTGCTGTTCCCGGTGATCGGCTGGCGCGGCATGTTTTTCGTCGGCGCGCTGCCGGCGCTGCTCGTGCTCTACATCCGCAGCAACGTGCAGGAATCGCCGGCTTTCCTCAAGCGGCAGGCGAGGGGACGCAAGCCGTTCCTCGCAGTGCTCAGGGAGAACATTCCGTTGTTCATCTGGTCGGTGCTGCTGATGACGGCTTTCAACTTCTTCAGCCACGGCACGCAGGATATCTATCCGACCTTCCTGGAAACGCAGCGGAACTACTCGACCTATACGGTGGGCGCGATCGCCATCGTCTACAATATCGGCGCGATCGTCGGTGGGCTCTTCTTCGGGGCGCTGTCGCAGCGGATCGGACGCAAGCGGGCGATCGTCATCGCCGCGCTGGTCGCGATCCCCATCGCGCCGCTCTGGACCTACGCGCCCGGCCCGGTGCTGCTCGCCGCCGGCGCCTTTCTGATGCAGTTCTTCGTCCAGGGCGCCTGGGGGATCGTGCCGGTGCATTTGAACGAGTTGTCGCCGGACGAGGTGCGGGGCACATTCCCGGGTTTCGCCTACCAGCTTGGCAACCTGCTCGCCTCCGGCAATGCGACGATGCAGGCGGGGCTCGCGGCGCGCTGGAACGGCGACTATGCCTTCGCGCTGCTGATCGTCGCAGCCGTCGTGGCGCTGGTGGTCGCGGTCCTTGCGGGCTTCGGCTACGAAAAGAAGGACGTGGGCTTCGGTACGGAGGAGGCGGCGGAGCCGGCGTCGTAGACTGAGACGCGATGCGGCTCTCTATGCGGCGAAGGCAGCCGGGCGCAATCGCGTGATGATGGACGAGAGCGATCGCTGGCACGACGATCTAGCGTGCGGGGCGATTGCCGCTGCTTGCATATGTCGCGGCGGTGCTGCTTGATCGCGGCGCGCGTGGAGCTAATAGTGCGGCACGAACGTCAACAGGATTCCCCGATGCCCTTCACCTTCAGCGCGGCCGCCGTCTGGCCGGTGATCATGCTTTTTGCCTCCAATATCTTCATGACTTTTGCCTGGTACGGACATCTGAAGCACAAGGGCGGTGCCCTCTTTATCGCCATCGCCGCGAGCTGGGGCATCGCTTTCTTCGAGTACTGCCTGGCCGTGCCGGCGAACCGCATCGGCTCGTCGGTCTATTCGACAGCGCAGTTGAAGACGATCCAGGAAGTGATCACGCTGATCATCTTTTCCGGCTTCTCGGTCTTCTATCTCGGCCAAAGCCTGACATGGAACCACGCCGTCGGCTTTGCGCTGATCGCAATCGGCGCGTCCTTCATTTTCCGGGCGTAGGGCGCGAGGCTCAAGAAAAGCGGTGAAGCAGGCGGGTGATGCCGCCTGCTTGACGTCACTCCTCGGGGACAGGCTTCGGCGTGCCGTCTTCATCCAGCGCCACCATGATGAAGGTGGCTGCCGTCACCTTTTCCATCTGGTTGTAGCGCGAACGGTGTGCCCAGGCCTCGACATGGAGCGTGATCGAGGTGCGGCCGACGCGGTCGATATCCGTATAGACCGAAAGCGTATCGCCGATCTTGACCGGCAGCTGAAAGGCCATTTCCTTGACAGCAGCCGTCACCACGCGCCCCCTGGCGCGTTCGGCAGCGCGAATGCCGCTCGCCAAGTCCATCTGCGCCATCACCCATCCGCCGAAGATATCGCCCGCGGGGTTGGCGTCGCCCGGCATGGCCAGCGTCCGGAGTGTCAATTCGCCTTTCGGCTTCGAACCGTCAGTCATTGCATTTCCTTTTTGTTGGTTGCCGCCGCGCGACGCGCGAAAATGGCAGGCGAACGGGGCAGATGGCAAGAGCGGCCTGCATACTTCTGACGCAGGGGAAGGCTTTGGACGTTGCGGGAAAGCTTCTGTTTACCATCAAAGCTTAAACTTGGGTCAAGTTGCCAATTCGCTGCGCCGTAGGCCGGGGCGGACACAAAAATGTCGTCTCCGCCATTTTCACAATTGGCACAGTCATGTTTCATTCCGGTCACGTGCCGGAGGGCGGGGGCCGGCGGGGACATTGAGTATGGCGTATGTTTCCTTCCTGCGGCGTCTGGCAGTGCCCGCGCTCCTTTCCACCGCACTGACGACCTGTTCCATCAGCGATGGCCTCGTGCCGCCGGCCAACATCGATAGGGGCACCAAGGTGAGCTCGATCACACCTGCGCCGCGTCGCGCCGCCATGCAAATGGCGCCAACCGAGATGCAGCCCTCCTATCCCGCCGCGTCAGGCGCACCTGTCTCCAGCAGCCAGGGCTCGGCCGACTATCTCGATACGCCGAACCTCGCTGGCACCGGGCATTCGGCTCGGGCGACGAGCCAGCCGATGCCGAAAAAACTGCCGATGATCGACAGCGACGAAGCGCTGGCGCAGGGGCAGGGACAGGGCCAGCCGCAGACCTGGGGAGGGGCAAAGCAGCTTGCGGTGCCTTCGGGCGGTGTCAACATGGACGCGGAGCTTGGGGTGGAGCCCGTCGTCGGGCTGGCGCAGGAAGAACAGCAGCAGATCGCCGAGGGAGATTCAGCCGAGCCGATCGTCGACGGCATCGGCACCGACAACCCGACACAGATGAACCGGCAGGCCATGCCGCAGCCCGCGGCGCAGGGCGAGATGAGCCGCGCCGCCGTCTGGAGCGATGGCCGTTCGGTGATCGAGCCGTCACGCGTTCCGGAGGAGGACGAGAGCCAGGAGGTCGCGATGGTCAGGCCGAACGATCCGATGATGAGCCGGCCAGCCCCACCCGACCCCAGCGTGATGCCGGCCTCCGAGCTTGCCTGCCGCCGCGAGCTGAAGCGCATGGGCGTGATCTTCACCGACAAGCCGCCGATTTCCAACGGGCCTGCCTGCCAGGTGCCTTATCCTGTTTCGCTGCAGGGACTTTCGGGCAATATCGGTGTCAAGCCGGCGGTGACGCTGAACTGCCAGGTGACGCTTGCCTTCGCCAAATGGGTGAAGAACGAACTCGCGCCGTCCGCCCGCTACCGCTACTGGTCGGGCATCCAGACGATCCAGCCGCTCGGCGGCTATTCCTGCCGCCGCATGAACAACAGCCGCCAGCGCTACAACCCGATGTCCGAACATGCGCACGGCAACGCGATCGACGTCGGCAAGTTCGTGCTGAAGAACGGCCACCAGATCGACGTGCGCAAGAAGGGGCTCTTCTCCTTCCGCGAGGGCAGGCTGCTGAAGGCCGTGCGTTCCGACAGCTGCAGGTATTTCAACACCGTGCTCGGCCCGGGCAGCAATCCGGAGCACTGGAACCACTTCCACTTCGATCTTAGACCGCGCAAGAGCGGCAGGGTTTACTGCAGCTGAGGGCGGTGAAGGCTCGGCGCAGCGGGCAGCCGCATTCCAGCAGACTGCCCGCATCAAGATCGGCCAAGCTTGGGAGGTCAGACTTGATGGGCCGCGAGGTTGTCGTAGCGTCTTGCCTTGTAGATCACCGCCGAGACGATCCAGCTGGCGATAAAGATGCCGACGACGGCGTAGCCGAAATATTCAAGGTCGTCGTTCATGCCACCGACGAAATCCCAGAACGCGCCTTTGAGGCCGAGCTTGTCCGAGATCAGGCCGAGTGCCTCCAGACCGCCAATGAAGACGGCGACGACGACCGATGCCGCGGTGATCGTAAGATTGTACCAAAGCTTGCGGATCGGGTTGATGAAGGCCCAGCGGTAGGCACCGGTCATCAGCATGCTGTCGATCGTATCGAACAGCGACATGCCGGCTGTGAAAAGGGCCGGAAAAACGAGGATGGTCCAGAACGACATGCCCTGGGTGGCTTGCATTGCTGAAATTCCAAGTACGCCGATTTCGGTTGCCGTATCGAACCCAAGTCCGAAGAGGAAGCCGATCGGGTACATATGCCAGGACCGCGAGACGATGCTGAAGGTACGGCGGAAAAGTCGCGAAAGAATACCGCCACCGGCAAGGACCGCATCAAGGTCTTGATCAACGAGCTTCTGGCCGCGGCGCGCACGGCCGAAGGCTGCCCATATGCCTTTCAGAATGAAGAGGTTGGCGAGCCCGATGACAAGAAGGAAGAGTGCTGAGACTGTCGTGCCGATAACGCCGCCGATTTCATGGAATTCGTCAAGCTGGGTCTGCATGGCGGCCGCGGTCGCCGCGATCGCGATTGAAGCCAGGACGACGATGCTCGAATGACCGAGCGAGAAAAAGAAGCCGACGGCGTAGGGCGACTTGTTTTCCTGCATGAGTTTCCGCACGACATTATCGATCGCCGCGATATGATCGGCGTCGAAAGCGTGGCGGAGACCGAACATGTAGGCGAGAAACGCGGTGCCCAACAGTGTCGGTTGATCGGAGAATGCGGTCCACGCCCAAATCCATGCGGCGATGTTGGCAGCGATCAGGAAAATAAAGGTCATCACGACTTTTGTTTTGATCTGTGCTGGTTTGTCGTCAAAAGGATTTGGAAGCATGTCTGTCCTCGGATTAAGAGTGTTCTGGACACCCCCGGCTTACGGAAAGCAAAGTATGAAGTCGACGGCAAAAATGCTTACTGATGCCATTAAGAAAATTTTATTCGAGGAGCTTTCATGCAGCGCGTAACGGTCACTCTTGATGATGATCTGATGGCCGAACTCGATCGGATTATCGAAACCCGAGGCTACCAGAACCGTTCCGAAGCTATCCGCGACCTAGCCCGCGCAGGTCTCAAACAGGCTTCGATCGAAACAGGTTCAATTACCAATTCGATTGGCGTCTTAAGCTACGTGTTCGATCACGAGGCTCGGGAACTGGCGCGTCGCCTTACCAGCGCATTTCATGAACATCATTCTCTGGCGGTCTCAAGCCTGCATGTTCATCTTGACGACCGTCATTGCCTCGAAGTTGGGATTCTAAAGGGGCAACCGAATGAGTTGCAGCATTTTGCTGAGCACGTGATCGCGGAAAGGTCAGTCAAGTACGGACACCTGCACATCATGCCGATCTCAACTGAAATCCCAGAGAGCTAGAGATCCGGATCGCGGTGGGACTGCGAGGAGCTGACTCCTACGCTCTAAGCTCGAAGAGTTCCGTCTGGCCCGTTCGTCCTTTGACGCTGACGATGCCGACAGCAACGAGTTCGAACGTCTCGCCAACGGCATCGCGGACGGCGCCGCTGACGAGGATCGATGTCCCATATTGGCGATTGAGGCCCTCGAGACGCGAGGCGATGTTTACGGTGTCTCCAATGGCGGTGTATTGGCGGCGTGTTTCTGCCCCGACGCTGCCCACCACGGCTTGGCCGGTGTGCAGGCCGAAGCGTGTGATGAGTACAGGCCGTCCATCTGCAGCGTTTGCGGCGTTCATGGCGTCGATCGCAGCCTTCATCGCCAGGGCACAATAGCAGCCGTTTTCGACATGACGGGGATCGTGCAAGGGAGCGTTCCACATCGCAAGAACGCCATCTCCCATATATTGCACGATCGTGCCGCCGTGGCGCTCGACAACCTCGTTGAGGGTTTCGAAATAGCCCGAGAGCAGGGCCACGACCTCCTCGGGCGAGTTCTCTTCGGAAATGGTGGTGAAGTCGCGTATGTCCGTGAAGAGCACGGTAATGTCCTGCCGGACAGCGGTGCCCACGGCAGATTGGCCTGCAATGACGATCCTGCGCACGAGTTCCCGGGGCACGTAAACCGAAAACGTCCTGATGGCATGGCGCGCAGAACTCAAAGCCTTCGCGAGCACATTGACCTCGGAAATCCAGGAATGGGCAATGCGGCTTTCGCCGAATTCAAGCTTGCCCATATGCGTTGCCTCGTCGGCGAGCCGATATAGCGATCGGCTGACCAGCCGGGAGATGACGAGCGCGATCAGGACGCCGGTGGCCAGAAAGGCTGCGGCAATTGCCAGATTGCGCTTCAGCCTGCGCTCGACCGGCCCGACAAGCTCTTCAAGCGGCGCTGCTATGACGACCGTATAGCCGCCGCGAAGACTGGCGATCCCTTCGCGAAAAACCTGTGCCAGATAGTCATGGCCATTTACGGGAAAGCGGACAACCGCGCCCGTCGCCAGACTGCGGTCCGAAGTGAGCAGGTTCCTGACGACCGGGAGCGTTGGATCTGCTTGCGCCAGCGTTGCCACGGATACCTCTTGGCCGGCGCGAAGCCGCCTCCTGACCTCATTCATCACATCCTTGTCGGAGTGGACGATCAAACCGCCTTGCTGATCAAAGACATAGCCACGTGCATGCTCCGAAAGGGCGCTGACGTCGACAACCGCTCCGAGCGTCACCAGCATGACGTCCGCCCCGATCACCACGCGGTTGTTCGGCCCAGAGGGGGTGGCTATCGTCATGGTCAGGAAATGGGTCGATGCCGAGACGTAGGGTCCGACAGACACGGTCCTGCCCTCGCCAACCGCCGCAAGATACCAGGGCCGAACGCGTGGGTCGAACATATCATCACGGTCGGCGCGGCGATTGAGCAGACGCATTTCCTTGTCGTAGAAGGTCCAGATCGTGCTGGGCGGACCATCGACCCTGCTGACGACTCGTACGGCGTAGGCAGCCTGCGCCGGGGCGTTCAAGTTGCCCCTGAATTCGGGATCCGCCGCCACTCCGAGGACCTGAACGAAACCTCCGTCGGGATAGCCTGCATAGATGCCATCGACGCGAAAGGAGGACTGCAAGGCTTTCAGGAGAAAGTCCTGTTTCGCTTTGAGATCATTGGGTGGCGCGGTCAGCATCTCCGGAACGGCCGAGGCAGTCACGACCGCCGTGTAACCGCCCTTGAAGACGTTGCGGTAGTCCTCGATCGTGCGAAGCCCGAGCTGACGCATCTGGGCCTCGCCGGTCGAAAGGGCGGCGAACCTGCCCTGAGTGTAGGTGATCCAGACGATCGGAAGAGCGGTGACAGCCAAAAGCGCCAGGATTATCACGCTCAGATGCAGCCGCAGGGGCACGGCCCAGGTGGCGAGGGTGCCTTTAATCGTGCTCCATCGGGTCTGCATTGCATGGCCTCTCGTGCTCAACCATACAATACCACTGCAATCGCAAATCGGCGCCGGCATCACTGTGCCCGTTTCCGGAAGGGATCGGGCCGTTTCCGAAGTTCGCGCCGATGAGCGGGAAAGCTTGCTTAGACGTGGCCCGCGGACGTACTATCTTGTGTTTCGCGAGCCTGCCCCAGCGCTCAGCCGAGGTGGAAGGCCCGGCGAGAGAGGGAGGTTTGTCATGAAAATCGTATCGATATTCGCAGCCGGCTTGATCGGATTATGCGGGATGGCCTCCTTTGCTTCGGCAGAGGATGCACACCCAATGTTCACTCCCAGTGATATCAAGTGGGGCCCGGCCCCCAAGGTGCTTCCCGCTGGAGCAGAAGCGGCAGTCTTGTTCGGCGATCCCACCAAGAAAGGCTTGTTTGCCCTGCGGCTCAAATTGCCGTCAGGCTATGTGGTTCCGCCGCACACCCATCCTGGGTTTGAAGTGGTCACGGTCATATCAGGGGCTATCAATCTCGGAATGGGCGAAACCGTCGATCGGAGCGCGGCCAAGGCACTGCCCGCAGGCAGTTTCTTCGCATTGCCGCCCGGCACGGCGCATTTCGGTTATTTCGATGAGCCGAGCATCATCCAGATTACGACGAATGGCCCGTGGCGCATCAGATATCTCAATCCGGCGGACGATCCTCAGAAATCGCAATAGCCGTTGCGCTAACGCAATTGTCCCGCCGCCGAGAGGGCGGCGGGGGCGTTATCGCCGTCCGGCATCGACGCTAGGCGGCCTTTTCGTAGACGAGGTCGGGGGCGACAATCCACTCGCCATGTTTGAGCGAGAGGACGTTGAGCCTGCCTTGGCGATCCCTTCCGGCAACGCCGACGAAGCGATAGCGGCTGCCGTGCCGGTCGACGACGGCGGCAGAAATCGGCTTGCCGCGAAGATGGCCGACGACGGGGCCTTCTGTTCTTGCGGCATCAAGCAGAAAATACTCATGAGGGATGTTGCGGCTTACCATCAGGCGCGATCCTCACGCTGAAGGACGGGGCTTGCGTCTGCATTCTGTCCTTTCGTGAGGCTTCCGGAGCTCGCCTTCATCTGCAAAGGTTTCGCGCGGAGACGCCTGGTCTTCTTGATCTCGATCACGAATGGCTTTTGTTGCGGCCGCATTATGCTTTCCTTTCGGTGGTGAATTGACGTCAGGCGAAGACGCACTCGATCTGGCCCAGCGGCCCGAAGTCGGCGGCCAGATGCTGCCCGGCCCACACCTGAAGAATTGTCGTGCACGACCCCGTCGCCACGACGTCGTTTGTCTGGAGCTGCCTGCCATTCGCCGTGAGCTCACCTGCCAGCCAGGCGAGCGCGTTCAGCGGGTTGCCCATGACCGATGCCGACCTTCCGGAAAAGACCGTCTGTTTAAACAGAAAGGTCGTGACTTCGAGGTCCGCGAGCTCGGCGGCTGGAAGCGCCCCGGAATGGTCGCCGCAGATGGTTGCAACATGGAGGCCGAAGTCAGCGATCGCCGCGCTGTCTCCATAGAAGACCCGCCGTGTCCGCCGGCCAATAATGCCGATCGCCGGGCGGCATGTGAGGACGGCGTCGGCCGCGCTCGCGAGATTGATCGGCTCGCCGGCATCCGGAAAGGGCCTGAGGATGGTAAAGACCAACTCGCACTGCACACCGATGGTTCCCGGCGGGAGCCGGAATTCCTTCACACCCGCAAGCAGCGCGGAAGCCGGAATTTCGGAATAGATCGGCCCTGCAAGGCCGAGGGTCCGGCGTGAGACGTCGCTCGTCCCGACGATCGCATAACCCTTGCGTTCGAAGCCGAGCGCATTCTGCGCCGTCGCCTGAATGTCGTAGGCCTCGCGATCGGAGGAAATCAGGTCGAGCGGCAGATCGCAGAGCCCGTCATGCCGACGGCTTTTTGCAAGGATATCTGCCGTGGCGTCCTTGAGTTCGAAGTACATCTCCGTGCTCCATATCGTTGGCCTTGACTCTGCCAACAAAAATGGCCCGGGGCGCGTAGGCATTCCATTCGTGGATCACAGCTAAAAAATCAAAATCTCATAGTGGTTGCGGGTCCTTGCCGTCTTGCCAAGCGGCTGAACCAGAAAAAACCGGCGAGATTGAGATGGACCTCCCGACAGAGCCGCCGCTGTAACCCTACGATGCGCAGGGGACTGGACGAGACTTCGGACCGCAAGCTACTTCCGCTCGGGCTCGAACAGAAAGTTGATGATCTCGGGTGTCGCGAGAGCAGCGTCAAATGATTCCGGAGTATTGAGCGCCTCGAGCTTTCCGAGGTTCACCGACATGCAGCGGTAGCCGAGCGATCGAAGCTCTTCGAAGATCTTCACGCCGTCGACGCCGTGCCGCGTTTCGATCTCAATGAACAAGATCGGCCGATGCTCACGCAGGACAGTTTCGCTTCCAGCGAGAACCGCATCCTCGTGTCCCTCGACGTCGATTTTCAGAAATGAGATCTTGCCCTTCGCCAGTTTCGCCAGCGCGTCGACGGTAACGACGGGAACGGTGAACTCGGTAAGCTCGACGGGCTCGCCGCCGGTGTGGAAAAGCGCAGCATCGCCCCGTTTGGCGATGCTTCCCAAGCCGTGGAGCTGGATCCCATCCTTTCGTTTGGGAACGGTCATCACGGCGACAGAATTGCCGCTCCCGCACGCAGCGCAGACCACTCGTACGTTCTCGGGAAGTGCACGCTGCAAGAAACGGGCGCGCTCGATATTGGGCTCGACGGAGACGACTTCGGCGAACATCGATGAGAGAGGCAGGCTGAACAGGCCGGAGTTCGCGCCGATGTCAAATGCTGTATCGGCTGCTGAAATTCCCCGGGAGGACAGGTAATTCACAAGTGTAGCCACCTCCGAGAGACTGCCAGGGTGGAATTGGCGCTTGACACGAAGATTAACGGACATGCGAGGATTTATTCTGTCGATCAACTCGATAGCAATACTGCGCATACTAGCTCCCTTGAACGTCGAAAATCACGTTGCCAGTGTCCAATGCGAAGCCACTCATTTTATATTCGCATAATGTCATTAATAATAGACCAGCAGTATAAATCGCTGCGAACAACAGGTGGGCTACTTTTATATCATAATGCAATAGGCCTCTCGAAAGACCACGTATTTCTACGGTTTCATCATCGTTCATGATAAGATTCTTTGTCGGCTTGCTGCCGATGAACCCAGAGGGGGCGGCGATGAGAAGGACGCTGCTTTGCATCACTTCAGCACTTGTTTTGTTTACGGCGCCTCAAGCAAGCGCATGCTCGGACATCGCGCTCGTTCTCGCAGTAGATGGCTCCGACAGCATCGATGATGCCGAATATGGGTTTCAGAAAGCTGCGATTTCCGCCGCGTTCCGCGACAAGGCGGTGATTTCAACCTTCGGGAGGCAGGGGTCGTGGCGGTTTCAGCCGTTTTCTGGGGGGACGCCAGGGCAGGGACGCAGGCGCTCGGGTGGTTCGTCATCGATGATGGTGACGATGCGGAGGGTTTCGCACGCGAGATAGACAACAATCAGCGTGCGGTCTTCGGAAATACCGACATAGGCAACGGCATCTGGTCAGCGCTCACCATGCTTTCGGATCCGAACGCATGTGCCCGCAAACTGATTGTCGACATCTCCGGTGACGGCAGGGAGACATTGGGACCGAAACGGCCGCGTGTGATCTCGCTCTATCAAGCACGCAGGCGCGCCGAGCAAATGGATGCAAGGATCAATGCTCTGGTCGTCTCCGACGATTTGGGAGACCTGGCCAGCTACTACGCCAGGAAGGTGATCCTCGGGGCCGATGCGTTCGTCATGCATGTGAAGAATTATGGGGATTACGCTGCCGCCCTTAAAAAGAAACTGATAAGGGAACTCGCGTCCGATGCGGTGGACAGCCGGTTCCACGCAAGCGCTGACTAGCGGCGCCAGGCGCAGCGGAGGCTAGACGGGGCGGGGCTTGCATTTCGCCAGTCAAAAATGTGTAGCTGAGGGCATCTAAAAGGTCTCTGAACGTCAGTCGGCCGGCGTGGGCTCCAACGCGCGCGGATCGAGCCGATGGCGAAGCAGACGGACATATGTGGGGGACGATTTATGTATTATGCCATTTTGGCCTATCACGCAGCGGGCGTGGTCGAATCCTGGACCGAGGAGGAGGATGCGGCGCTGATGATCGACCTGCTCAAGGTCAACGATCGCCTCGTCCAGGAGAAATCCCTCGGACCGGCCGCACGGCTTGGACCCACGGATCGTGCCGTCACCCTGCGCGGGAAGGGCGACGGGATGGTGACCGACGGCCCGTTCGCGGAAACCAAGGAACAATTGCTCGGCTTCTACGTCGTGGATTTTCCGACGCTCGAGGAAGCCGTCGCAGCAGCGCGTGACCTGCGTCGCGCCAACCCGACAGCCGTCTATGAAATCAGGCCGATTTCGCTCTACCTACCCGGCGCGGCTCTGGACTCCAGGGATGATGGCTAGCAGGCCTTTCGCAACGTGATGTAACGGCGAGAACGAGCGTCGCCCGGATCTGTCGGCTGCATGATGAGGTCAAGCGGTCGGGTTCGCTGCTCACTTCGACGCGCACGAAATCCTTCTACTGCTGGTTCAACCCGGTATCCTTGTGCGCGTCCATGCGCGCAACCAGCAACGAGTAGGCGACGTAGTATTTGTAGATGTTGCTGACGTACTGGACGGTTTCCCGCCCGACGATCTCGGATGCCGCGTTTTCCACGTTTCCGAACCAGACGTTGGGGTCGAGGCCCATGGTCTTTGCCTTTTCGCGGAACCTCCGCAGGTTTCCGGGGCCGGCATTGTAAGCAGCGAAAGCGAACAGTTGGCGATCCTTCACATCGAGCCCCTGATCGTCGATATAGGTGTCGATCAGGTGACGGAGGTATTTGGCCCCTGCCTCGACATTGCGGTCGGGATCCTTGTCTATTCCGGTGATGGCGATGACCTTGTCCATGGCCGTCGATGGCAGCATCTGCATGACGCCAACTGCGCCACGCGGCGAGCGCTTGGACTGGTCGAGTTGCGATTCCTGATAGCCCTGGGCCATCAGCATCAGGTAGTCGAATGAGTAGGTGCCGCCGTATTTGCGAAAGATTTCGACCAGCCGCTGAAATCGTTCCACGTCCGCTGGGGAATAGGCGCGCTTTACGATCTTGTCCTGCTTGAAATAGGTGTTGCGGAGGATGTTTCCGAACGTCGTGCCGATCTTGTGTGTCGCCACGAAATCGTTGAGCTCTTTTTTCAGTTCGGGGCTGTCCTTGCGGATCGCCCAGGCAATCTTTCCTCCGGACGCCAGGACGACATCGTGGTTCACCTTTATCCCGGCAAAGACATGCGACCAGATATCGGCCTTGTACGCATCGACGATGGTGAACGGCAAAAGCTCGGCGTTGACCATCTCCATCAGGTCCTCATCTTCGAGGCTTTCATCCATCAGGTCGATGGCGATCTGGGGCTTGTTCTGTTCGGACAGCGTCTTGTTTCGCTCCGACAGATGCTCGTAGTAGCTGCTCGATGCGCGGACGGCGACGTGCTTGCCGCCCAGGTCGTCGATGCTGGCGATTGCCGGACTGTTGGGGGCGGAGACAAGAACCTCTTCGGCATTTTTGTATAGAGGATCGGCGAAATCGACCTGCTTCAGCCGTTCGTCGGTGACCGTCAGGTTTGCCATGACGATGTCCCCATAGCCGTCGTTCAGCGCACTCAGCAGCTTGTCTCGCGGTGTAGGGACGAAGACGACGTGGATGTGCTCGATCTGCTTCTTGCGACCCCGGTTCAGGTATTTTTCCAACTCCAGCCCGAACACGACCGCAGTCCCGAACTGACGTCCCTTGTCGACGAAATAGATCGTCTTGCTGAAAGGCACCAGGACCCGAACGATGCGTCGCTCCTTCATCGCATTCAGATCGAGGATATGCTTTTCGATCAACTGGGGCCCACCCTCGGCGGCGACCGCAGGCAGCATGACGCCTGTTGATGTTGTTATGGCGACGAGCAGAAACAAAGCGTACGTGTACACCCGCATGTTGCGCCTCCCCAGCTTCGCGTAGCGACCGGACTTAGTTTACGCCTGGATCGTTCAGACGAGCAGCAGCTTCTTCAAGACCGAGAACACTTCCTTGTACGGCAGCTTGGTCGCGCCGGCGGCTGCGAATGGAACAAGTGCTGCCGCGGCCACCGGCAGAACCACACCGCGGTTGATCAGCATCGACGACAGTTTGCGCGTCTGATCATATTGCTTTGTCAGGTCGAGAGCTTCGATCGGTTGCTCGGCTTCCTGCGGATCCGGTGCAACGATGTTGCTGCCGACCAACTTGCGCTCTGCCGCCCGCTGCTGGACGGTCGCCCGGGCCGACAATGTCAGCAGCGTCTTGCTCTTGAGATCGGCAAGCGGTTTCGAAAAGGCTGAAAGCGGATAGGCGAAAAAGGCAATCACAATGATCAGCCATGCAACCATTGTTGTCGTCAGCGTCGCTGTCGAAAGTCCGCCCTGCATCAGATGTTTGGCTACCGCTGCGGCCATGCCGCTGCTGACGCCAAACACAAACAGCACGTATGCGTTCGGATAGTCGGCCAGGAACGAAAGGCCACCTTTCCCGTCAGGATGCGTCGCCACCAGACGCAGTTCGAGGCGGGCGATGCGGCGGAGCATATTCGCCCAGACAAGGTGGCGCCAGCAGCCTCGCAGAAACAAAAATACGAACATCGGAATGCTGACGAACACGCCCCACCACCCAGCGGCCGTCAGCCTGCTGGACTCAGGAGAGACGGTCGCAGACCATGTCGAGATTGCAGCCTGATTGAAGTTTGCATAGGCGAAGAGGGCCGCAACCGCGGCAAGTAACAGACAAACCAGCTCGGCCGTCCCGGAGTCGCGTTGTCGAAGGGCGCGAGCCACGTGGGCCGCAGCGGCCTCCATTGACGCAGGAGCAATCAGCGGTGCCCGGGCGAACTGTCCCAACTTTAGTTTCAGCCCGGTTTCGACATGCTGCTCGGCCAATACAAAGGCGGCAATGCCGAGGAAAAAACGGGTCCAAGGACCGGGATCGGACAGGTAGCGCCATACAGTTGGAGTTTCCGAAAACACAGTTGGCAGCGTCAGGACCAGAGGGACACCCCAGGCGATCGCCACGAACAGGACCGCTCTCCTGCCACTCTTGAGGCTGCTCTCATGCAACAAGTTCATCCGCCGCTGCAGGTCGAAGAATGGCCCGCCATGCGCCGCTAGGAAATCCAGATGCGGCTCGGTCGATGAGGGCGCCCCAGCCGTCGATGCCGTGACCTGTGTTTCGCCACCCATGTCACTCATCCCTCTGTGACCATCGACAGTCTCCACAAGCACGCGATCCTGCCCAGGCATTGCGGCAAGCACGCAGAATGTCGAACAACCAAGCCATCAGATTTCGTGCAACAGCGGAAGTACGTTACGGTAAATCGCAGTGTAAACGCGCCCATGAGCGCCCCTTTCAGGCCCTGAGATATTTCTGGCGCACCGGTCATGGCCCTGGAGGAAGTACGGGTTGTCACTGGTCGGTGAATTGATTTGCCAGGCAATCCTTGCGGGTAGATATTGACCGCAGCAGTCTTGGGAGAGACTTGCTGCGAACAGAGGGAGGGCCTCATGAAGATTCGTGATCTCCTGCAAACTGCAGCTTTGCCCACGTTGGCGATCGCCGGTCTGGGGGCTGGTGCGGCGGTAGCCGCGTTCAGCACGACTGATACCGGAACACCGGCGGAAATTTCCGCAGCCCCGCATTGTGTCCTTGTCGCCGCCATTCCGGCCCAGGTGGTGGAGGCGATGAAGGCATACGAGGAGGCGGAACCGCAACTGTGGACCGATCTCGGTTCGATGACCTATCAGATCACCACGAAAAGCGCGGATGCCCAGAACTATTTCAACCAGGGTCTCAGGATGGCCGTCAACTTCAACCATGCGGAAGCGAGGCGCGCTTTCCGCATGGCGCAACGCCTGGACCCGGATTGCGCCATGTGCTTCCTGGGTGAGGCGCTGGTGCTCGGACCGAACATCAACGTGCCGATGGACCCGGCGGCGAACGCGCCCGCCATCGCCGCGCTGAAAAAGGCGCAGAGCCTCGCCGCCGGAGCGAGCGAGAAAGAACAGGATTTGATCAAGGCGGTGGCTACCCGCTATTCGGAGGATCCAGCGGCAGAACGGCCCCAGCTCGACGCTGCCTTCGCCGACGCAACGGCTGCCCTGTCGGACAAATATCCGGATGATCTCGACCTCGCACTGCTTGCCGCCGAGGCGGGAATGGACACGCAGCGCTGGGATTACTGGCAGCCGGGCGGCAAGGAACCCAAAGGTCGGGCAGCCGATATCCAGACGCGCCTGGAAGGAGTGCTTGCCAAAGCCCCCGACAACCCCTGGGCGATCCACCTCTATATCCATCTCGTGGAGGCATCGGACCGGCCGGAGCGCGCCGAACCCTACGCCGAACGGCTCGCCGCCCTGATGCCGGGCGCAGGACACATCGTCCACATGCCGAGCCACATCTACTATCGGGTCGGCCGCTACGTCGATGCCTTCGAGACCAATAAGACAGCCTCCAAGGTCGACGAGGCCTATATCTCGCAGACGCACGCGATGGGCGCGTATCCGCTTGCCTACTACGCGCACAATATCCACTTCGTGCTGGTGTCGGCTCAACTGCTCGGCGATAAGCAGACCGTGCTCGCCGAGGCCGACAAGCTCGATAAATGGCTGAGCAACGACATCGTCGCCGAGATACCCTTCGTGCAACCGCTCAAGGCCGCTCCGTACTTCGCCCGGCTGCAGTATACCGATCCGGAGACGGTTCTGGCGATGCCCGAGCCAACTGGCGCACCGCCCTATGTGATGGCGATGTGGCACTACGCGCGAGGGGTCTCTCTGGCCGGGAAGGATGCCGCCGCCGCTCGCAAGGAGGCCGATGCCATCCAGCGCATCGCAGAAGAGAGCGACTGGTCGGCGCTGGACGCCTGGCACATTCCCGTCCGGCCCGTTCTCGATGTGGCGCAGCGCGTGGTCCTGGCGCGCGTCGCGCAGGAGAGTGGCGACAACAGCGCCGCAATCGAGCGTTGGCGCGAGGCCGCGGACGCCCAGGACGTCATCCCCTATATGGAACCGCCCTACTGGTACTACCCGGTCAGGCAGTCGCTCGGCGCAGCTCTCCTGAAAGGCGGCAAGCCGGCGGAGGCCGAACAGGAGTTCAATGCCGCACTCGAACACGCTCGAGGCAGTGCCTGGGCGCTCTACGGCCTTGAGCAAGCGGCCAAAGCCAAAGGCGATACGGCTACCGAGAGCAAGGCTGCCGCAGAACGCGCGAAGGTTTGGCGCGGCAGTCCCGACATGTTGAACCTGGAGCGGCTGTAGCGCCTCCTGCCGCCGCTTCGAGCTGGCGCATCGAAGCGGCGGCGGAGAACTTGGGGCGAGCATTGGCGCGTGGGCCGTCCGACCTGTCGACTCGGCGCCGGTCTTGCCTTGCCGAAGTCGAATGACCCGATCCGGACCGCGCTCGTTCGATTGCGCTCCAGAACGTCGCCTGCGCAGGCGCCGCGGCGGCAATTGGCGACTCCATCGGAATGCCGCCACACTTGTTACTCCCACTGTCCGATTTCCGATGCCAGACTATCTCTCGAACAATAACGAGCGATGAGCAGCGAATATCGCGCTTCAGGCACGGGGCGGGGAATTCGCCCAAATCAGGAGGTTTCGAAAGCCATGACCACCTCAACCGAGAACGAACGGAAAGGCGGACAGCCTGCCATGCACACACCGCCCATCGTGTCGCAGCAGGCGTGGGAGACTGCCCGCAAGCAGCTGCTGGTGAAGGAAAAGGCCCAAAGCAAAGCCCGTGATGCCCTTGCCGCCGAGCGGCGGCGAATGCCGTGGATGGCCGTGGAGAAGGCCTATGCGTTCGAGGGGCCCGCGGGCAGGGCAAGCCTGGTCGACCTGTTCGATGGCAGGCGTCAGCTGGTTGTCTACCGCGCCTTCTTCGAGCCGGGAGTGTTCGGCTGGCCCGACCGCGCCTGCCGGGGCTGCTCCATGGTGGCCGACCAGGTCGCCCACGTCGCCCATCTGAACGCCCGTGACACCACGCTTGTTTTCGTCTCGCGTGCGCCCCAGGCGGACATCGCGCGGCTGAAGGCGCGCATGGGCTGGGAGATGCCGTGGTACACCATTACGGATAGCTTCGACGCCGACTTCGGCGTGGACGAGTGGCATGGCACGAACGTGTTTTACCGCGACGGCGACCGCGTGTTCCGCACCTACTTCATCAACAACCGCGGCGACGAGCAGATGGGCGGTACCTGGAACTATCTCGACATCACGCCGCTCGGCCGACAAGAGGTCTGGGAGGACTCGCCAGAAGGCTATCCTCAAACCCCGACCTACAAGTGGTGGAACTGGCACGACAGCTACGTCGAGGGTGCCGCTCCCGACAAGAAGTGGGTCGAGGTGTCGGACGCCGGAGAGGCGGCGTTCCGGGACCAACACGGGAGCACGAACCGATGAGCCGGGCCTGTGCGGGTGGATCTGATGGGCGGGGAGGGCCGATCTAGGCGGCGGCGATCGTCTGTGGCAGACTGTATCGGGTACTAAGCACTACGGGCGACTGCCACTGTCGCCGAGACCGTGTTTAAATCCACCGCGCGGATGCGATACTCGACTGAAGGAACCAGATCGATGACGCGTTACATGCGAATTCTGGCTGCGTTCCTGGCACTGCCACTCATCAGTGCCGGGCCGGCGGACGACGGACGCTGGTATGCCGGGGATTATTCCTTCTCCGACGAGCTTGGCGGCTTTCGCATCCTGTCCGTTACGGGCTCAGGGACGAAAGCCGATCCGATAGAAATCAACGAGGAGCTCATCTCGGCCACGCCCGTCACACTGGTGATCAGGGCAGCAAAGCCACTTAAAAATCACGGGTTTCCTGAGGGCAACTTCCATCTGCGGGTCGTCGCCGTGAACGACAGCGGATTGGCCTGGATCGGGTTCGAGTTCGAACTTCAAGAGATCCGCGGCAAACCAAGCGACTTCTATGACGGTCTGTCATTCGATCAGACGAGCCGAAATCCGGACGTCATCTCGTCGAACCGGTTTGCCCGTTTCGAGAGCCACTTCGAGAGTTTCGATCGGCTGAGCTTCTCCAACGGCCACGTCGATCCCGTCGACCGGGGGGCGTTTGGCTTTTTTATTACTGACGTCACGCCGGTTCCCGAGTTCTACCTGGTGCAGGACCCGCAAATACCTTCCTCGTGAGGTGCCGTCGCTCCATGTCAATCAGTTCGGGCCTGTCGCTCCAAGACTTCGCGTCAGCTCGATGCTGTAACCGTTTTCTGCGCGCTACTGCGGGATGGCGCACAGTCCGACGGCGCCTTCATTGAAAACCATAGGGATACCGGAAGGGCTGCCGTCGGGGCATTGGATCTTCGCGCCGACGACGCCGTCCCACCCTTTGGTAATGATCTCCGTTGCCTTTTCCTGCTGCTCGAGGGTCGGGAAGAGCGGATCGGCCTCGGTACCAGAACCCCGGAACTGCGCGAGCGTTCCCCCCGAACCGGCCGGCACCTTCCCGCTGCGCATCAGGTCCGCTATGCGGATCGGATGGCAGTGGCCGTTCAGGAAGGCGAGCTGGGCCTCGTCCGAATATAGGTATTCGATCCACAGTCGGGCGGCGTTCGGATGCGGAGCGAACGCGCTGATCGCCTGGGCATAGACGCCGGCGACGACGCCGGTCTTCGGCCTGACGATCTCGATCCTGGTCTTGCCCCTTAGTCGTTCGCGGTCGCCGAGCGCAAGGTAGTCCCAGCGAATGAGGATGGGCGTCCGCCCGTCGACGAGCGAATCGGAATTGCCGACGATGGGAACGAAGTTGCCCTTGCGGTTGATGTCCGCGAAGAACTTCAGGCCCTGATCGGCCGCATAATCGACACCGCCGTTGGCGGCCGATAGGCCGGCGGCGAAGACGCTCTGGATCGCTTGATTTGATGCAAGATCACCGGCGAGGGCGACCGCATTTCGGTAATCTCTCGAGGCGAGGTCTGCCCAATCCGCCGGCATCTTCGTGACGATATCCGCGTTCACTTCGAAGGCGATCGTCCCGTAGTAACCGCCGTACCAATATCCGTCCGCATCCTTGGCGGCGTCCGGAATGGCGGCCCACCTTGCCACCTTGTGAGGCTGCAGGAGGCCGTCCCTTTTCGCCGATGAGGCGAAAGACAGGCCGACGTCGATCACATCCGGCGTTTGCGGGTCGGTTGCGTTCCGCGCCTTCCTGATCGTGTCAATCACCTTGGCCGATCCCGCGTCCGGCAAAAGTTCGTTGATCGTCAGGCCGTATTTCGCCTTGAAGCCGTCGATGATGCCGCCGTATCCACACCAGTCGCGCGGCAGGGCGATAACCGTGAGTTTGGCCTCGGCCTTGGCGGCGGCCACCAGCTCGTCCATCGGACCGGCGGCGGTCATTCCGGTGAATGTCAGCAAGGCCAGCGCCGCCGACGGCCTGACCAGGCAGTTCGCTCTCCATCCCATTTTCATGGCCGTCCCCTCCATAACTGATGGCCAACGGTTGACGGGATTATAGCAGCTAGCGAGACCCTGGAAAATCGCTATCGGGGCAGCACTTTGTTGACCTGCCCGCCGGTGGGCAATGCCCCGCCGCCCGATGCGGGCAGCGGGGCGCGGGAAGCAGGGATCAACGGAGAAAATCGCGGATCTCGGCGGCAATCTCGGCCGCATGGGTTTCGAGCGCGAAGTGGCCGGTGTCGAAGAATTTCACGACGGCATCGGGAATATCGCGGCGGAAGGCCTCTGCGCCCGGCGGCAGGAAGAAGGGATCGTTCTTGCCCCAGACCGCTAGGACACGCGGCTTATGGGTGCGGAAATAGGTCTGGAACGCCGGGTAGAGCGCGACATTGCTCTTGTAGTCACCGAAGAGATCGAGCTGAACCTCTTCCGCGTCCGGTCGCGCCAGATAGAAATTATCGAGCGAATATCCGTCCGGCGAGACCTTGGCGACATTGGAGACGCCGTGCGTATACTGCCACACCGTCGCTTCCGGCTTGAGCAAGGCCCTCAGTGCATTGCGGTTTTCCTCCGAGGCATCGCGCCAATAGGCCTGGATCGGGTTCCAGCCTTCGCTCAGCCCTTCCTCATAGGCGTTGCCGTTCTGGGAGATAATCGCCGTGATGCGCTCCGGATGCTTCACCGCCAGCCGGAATCCGGTCGGCGCGCCGTAATCGAAGACATAGACGGCGTACCGGTCGAAACCGACGATCTCGGTGAAACGGTCGATCGTCTCGGCGATGCTGTCGAAGCTGTTGCCGCGCGCCGGCTTATCGGACTGGCCAAAGCCCGGAAGGTCAGGAGCAATAATGTGATAGCGATCGGCAAGCAGCGGGATCAGTTCGCGGAACATATGGCTGGAGCTCGGAAAGCCGTGCAGCAACAGGAGTTTGGCAGCACCGAGCGAACCGGCCTCGCGATAGAAGACTTTCGTGCCGTCGACAGTGGCGGTGCGGTAACTGATGCTGGTCATGGTCTTAGTCCTTTCTTAACCCGTCACATTGGGTTTGCATGGTTACAGTGATTGGTTCATCTCTCTGCTTGGTCAGGCGTGCACCACGACGATCTTTCCGCCGGCTTCATTGGCCTCCATGACGCGGTGCGCCTCGCGAATTTCTTCGAAGCGGAAAATTCTCGCCGGTTTCACATCGAGCCGGCCAGCCGCAACCTCGGCGGCGATCTGCTGAAGGGGCACGTCCGAGAGCGGGAAGCCAGGCGTGCCGAACACGAAGCTGCCGAAGAATGTCAGATAGACGCCGCTTGGCATCTGCAGCAGCGGGTTGAAATCGGGGATCGGATCAAGCCCGCCGAGCCATCCGGCGAGGCAGGAACGACCCCCGCGGCGGAGCATGGCCAGGGAATCCAATACCACGCTATTACCCACTAGATCGAGCACCGCATCGATCGCCTTCGCTTCGGCGATATGTTTCGACAGGTCGGGGCGCTCGATCTCACAGCGCTCGGCGCCCAGCTTCTCAAGCAGGGCAAAGCGGTCGCGATTGCGCGTCGTGGCGATCACCCGAACGCCGGCGTTGACCGCCATCTTGAGCGCCGCCTGGCCAAAGGAGGAGGTCGCACCGCGGATGACCAGCAACTGCTCCTTCTCGATCTGCAGATTGCGGAACAGGCAGGTCCAGGCGGTCGCGTAGGTTTCGGGAATGGCCGCGAGTTCGGCCCAGGGCAGGTTTGCCTCGATCAGGGCGACGTTGGAGACCGGGGCGCGGGTATATTCTGCATAGCTGCCGTTGATGGTGCGGCCGAGGCCACCCATCAGCGCCGCCACCTTGGCGCCGACCGGGAACTCGCCGCCGGGGCAGGATTTCACGATGCCCACGCATTCGATGCCGCTGACCGGTGCCGCTTCGGCCCATTCGCCGCGGCGCATATGCATCTCGGCATGGTTGAGCCCGAAGGCCCTGATCTCGATGACGACGTGACCGGCCTTCGGTTCCGGCTCCGAAATATCCTTGTAGACCAGGCTGTCCAGTCCGCCGAATTTCTCAAGAACGATCGCACGCATTGTCAATTCTCCCATCTGGATCGGCAGCCGCCTGCTCGCTGCGGCGGATGCGTGTTGCGTGAAGTAACCTATCTGAATGATTTACAATGGTTACGACGATGCAGCGTAACTTGTCAACCGTCATTGGAGCGGTTATATGAAATTTATATTTTCGAGAGGCCGCCTGCAGTGAGTGCCAGGCGCGCCCGGAACAGGAGTTATGATGGACAACCGCTCTCCCGCCATTTTCGTCGGCGATGCGCTGGGACTGGATTTTTTGAATTCGGTGGCAACACCCGTCGACACGCCGGTCGACTGGATCGAGGACGGCGAGGGGCTACTGGGCTGGCTGGAGCAGGCCGGGCTGGTGCCGCGCGAGACGCTGGAGGCGATGCGGGCCGAGGCGCTACCCGGCGAACTCGACAAGGTCGCCGACCAGGCGAGGAACCTGCGCGAATGGTTCCGGGCTTTCGTGCGCAAGCATAAGGGCCGACCGCTGACAGCCGGTGTGCTGGACGAATTGGGACCGCTGAACCGCCTGCTGGAGCGCGACGAAGGCTTCAGCCGGATCGTTGCGCAACAGGCGGATGGGGGCAAGGGGCTCGAGTTTCAGGCAATGCGCAAATGGCGCTCGCCGGAGGCGCTGCTTTTGCCCATCGGCGAAGCGCTTGGACGCTTCGTCTGCACCGAGGATTTCGCGGACGTGAAAGCCTGCGAGGGTCCAACCTGCACCTTGCTCTTTGCCGACCATACGCGCGGGCACCGCAGGCGCTGGTGCAGCATGGCCATGTGCGGCAACCGCGCCAAACAGGCGGCGCATCGGCATCGCCTCAGACAGGCGTAAAGCGCGGCGGCAAGCTGCGCGAGTTTGGGAGCTCCACCCCTACACCTGCTGAACACCAGACCATCTGCGGCTGCTTAAGGCAGGGAGCCGTGCCAGGATCGGACATGCCGCCGGTCGCGACAATCAATTCTCAGCGGGCCAGTCGTGCAGCAAGGTGATGCCGTATTTTGGAGAAACCGTCCTGAGGCGGTCAACCTCCTCGTGCGTCGGTGGCCCGATCACTTCGCCTTGCCGGAATTCTCGGCCGGCCTCCTCCAGGAACTTGTCGAAGAGGGCTGGTGTATCAATCAGGATATAGCGTGCCGGCTGGCCGCTCATATTCACCAGTTGATGCGGCAGCCCTCGCTTGAGAAAGATGCTTTGACCAGCGGTCAACTGGTGCGCCTCTCCGTTGACCACAGCGGTCAGTTCTCCCTCGAGGACGTAAATGGTTTCATCGTCCTCGGCGTGAACGTGGATCGGCGTCTCGGTGTTTCCGCCGCTGATGTTTTCGAAGAGGCAGAACTGACCGTAGGTCTGCTTGCCGGACAGCAGACGCTTCATAACCACGCCGGCCAGAACAAACTCTTTCGCTTCCATGCTGCTCATAGCAGTCATCCTTGTTCGAATGGGGTTTTGCTCGACCTAAAGTCGGCTCGGTGCTTCCGGGGACTGGTTCCCGTCACCCATCAAGATGCGAAATAGCCGAGAGCCGCGCGCAACGTCTGCGACGGCAGTTCGCCATAGCTGGCCTGATAGTAGCGCGCGAATGCGCCCAAATTGACGAAGCCACAATCGAAGGCGACAGACGTGACGGTTGTCCCAGGCAGCGGCGCAACGAGCATGGAGCGGGCTTCGGCCAGCCGAACACGACGTGCAAAGGCCATCGGCGAAAGGCCGCGTGCTCGCCTGAAGGAATGGAACAGGGTCCTGGCGCTGGTGTTGGCGACCGCCACCAGCGCTTCGATAGTGACAGGCTTGTTCCAGTTGTCACGGATGTATTCTTCCGCGCGCCGAACCTGCCATGGACCGGCCTCGGGCGAGCCGTTTTCAAGCCTGTGGCTATAGTTGTGCTGCGCATGGTGCAGATACGCAACCATGATTGCCTGCTCCATTTCAGCAATGAGAAGCGGCGGCATCGGGTTGCCGGTCCGGCTCAACTCTCCGACGACGAACTCTATCAACCTGAGTTGGGCATCGTCCGCGATCACGCTCAGCGGCGGATCGACAGGTCCGCCGATAAGGCTGGAGAGCTTCCGTACCAAACCCTCGGGCCTGATCCGTATGATGAGATGCTCGAAATCGGACGAATACCGCAGATTGAGTCGCGCGCCGGGTCCGCCGACAATTCCCCTGTTGCGGGACAAAGTGCCCGATGCTCTGTCGATGATCGCGTCGCCGCTGCCGCGTAAGGGAAAGCCCTGCAGAAAGTACCCGGACTGCTCGACCAGCACATTCATGGCCGCGCCATAACGGGCATAGGTCAATCCGACCTCTTCGATTTGACAGTGGTTGAGCCTGGCATCGAACAGGTCTTCGTCCCGCGGGAAGTCAATCGATCGAACCGAGAACAGACCCGAAATGCGGGTCAGGAGCTCATCCGGATCGGATGTTGCCAATTGGTTGAAGCGACCGAGGGGATGGGACCTGACGGCGTCCATAACCTGATTCCCGTTCCACGGCCCGATCCGGGGTTTCTCGCACGTGGTGGTGGCAGTCTGAGGCCGATCATTGCAGGAATCAAGTAGGCGCAAACCCCCGATCATGAGATACTTCCGCGTGTCCTAGGGCCGTTCGTACCCGTTCACGAAGGGTCAATGCGGATAGGAACACTGCCAGGGAGGAAGGACATGAGCAAGGACATCACTAAGGCTCAAGCCGTCAATGGCAATCAAGATCGCACGGGAATGAGCCGCCGGAACCTGTTGCTGCTTGGGGGCACCGCCCTTGCTGCAGCCGCAATATCACTGCCGGTCACGACACGGCCGGCGAAGGCACAAGCCGCAACAAAGCCCCCGAACATTCTCATCCTGTGGGGAGACGACATAGGCTACTGGAACATCAGCACCTACAACCAGGGCATGATGGGCTACAAGACACCCAACATTGATCGCATCGCCAAGGAAGGCGGGATGTTCACCGACTACTACGGCCAGCAAAGTTGTACGGCCGGGCGCGCAGCCTTCATCACCGGACAAACGCCTTACCGCACCGGAATGCTGAAGGTCGGTTTGCCGGGGGCGAAGGAAGGAATGCAGGCGGAAGACCCGACCCTTGCGGACCTGCTCAAGCCCTATGGCTACATGACCGGGCAGTTCGGCAAGAACCATCTCGGCGACCGCGACGAGCATCTGCCGACGGCCCACGGCTTCGACGAGTTCTTCGGCTCGCTCTATCACCTCAACGCCGAGGACGAGCCGGAGCATCCCGACTATCCGAAAGATCCGGCATTCAGGGAAAAGTTCGGCCCCCGCGGCGTTCTGCATTCCTTTGCGGACGGACGAATTGTGAATACCGGACCACTCACGAAGAAGCGCATGGAGACGATCGATCAGGAGGTCACCGATGCCGCGATCGATTTCCTGAAGCGCGCCAAGGAACAGGACAAGCCATTCTTCCTGTGGTGGAACTCGACGCGAATGCACATCTGGACACGGCTCAAGGAAGAAAGTCAGGGAAAGACGGGGCTCGGGATATATCCGGACGGCATGGTCGAACACGACCAGATGGTCGGCCAGATGCTCAAGGCTCTGGACGATCTGGGCCTCGCCGAAAACACGATCGTCATGTATTCGACGGACAACGGTGCGGAGAAGTTCACATGGCCGGACGGCGGCCAGTCACCATTCCGCGGTGAAAAGAATACGAACTGGGAGGGGGGCTTCCGTGTTCCCTGGGCCGTTCGCTGGCCCGGCACCATCGCACCGGGCACGGTCTACAACGACATCGTCGCTCATGAAGACTGGATTCCGACCCTTCTGGCTGCGGCGGGCGAACCGAATATCAAGGACAAACTGCTTGCCGGCTATCCCGTTGGCTCCAAGACCTTCAAGGTGCATCTCGACGGCTACGATATCACCCGGTACCTCGCGGGAGACGGCGCCGATCCTCGCAAGGAGTTCATCTATTTCGTGGACGACGGATCGCTCGTTGGTTTGCGCTACGAACAGTGGAAGATCGTCTTTGCCGAGCAACGCGCCGAGGGGCTTGATGTCTGGCAGGAGCCGTTCGTGCCGCTGCGTCTTCCGAAGCTGTTCAACCTGCGCTCTGATCCATTCGAAACAGCGGACCATGAAGGCATGGACTATGAGCGCTGGCGCGTCGAACACCTGTTCGTCATGGTGCCGGCACAAGCCTATGTCGCCAGGTTCCTCGAGACCTTCAAGGAGTTCCCTCCGCGTCAAAAGCCGGGAAGCTTCTCGATCGACCAAGTGATGGAAAATATTCAGAATTCGCCGGGCGGCGGGAACTAGATCTACAAGCGCCAAGGCGTATCGCGTCCCGACCCCGATCGGGACGCGATTTAATCTCTTCGGCAAAGTGGTAGAGCGACAAGCTCGAACGAAGGCAATCAGCAACCGGTCACACGTCCGCAGGCGCCGCACGCCGTCATGCCTGCGTTACGCCTGCGTGAAATCGTGCTAGATGGCAGAAGACCAAAGCCCGAAAGCAAGATCGCGTATTGTCGAGGAAACCGCCATGCCCAAGACTGACATTGCCGCTGCCCCGGAGGGGAAAGAGGAAGCCTCTCAACTGATCGATGCGCGGATCAAGGCGCTGGGCGACTGGCGGGGTGAGATGCTGGCCCGGATCCGAACTCTCATAAAGCAGGCCGATCCCGACGTGGTCGAGGAGGTGAAATGGAGAAAGCCCTCAAACATGTTGGGGATTCCCGTGTGGGAGCATGGCGGGATCATCTGCACCGGGGAAACCTACAAGAATGCCGTCAAGCTGACCTTCGCCAAGGGCGCCTCGCTGGAAGATCCTTCTAGCCTCTTCAACTCCAGCCTCGAAGGCAACACCAGACGTGCCATCGATTTCCATGAGGGCGAGCAGATCGATGAAGAGGCGCTGAAGGCGCTCATTCGCGCCGCCGTGGCACTGAACATGTCGGCGCGCTCCCGGAAGAGCCCTAAAAGCGCTTGAGGCGCGTCGACTGCGGTGGACCGGAAGCTGCAGTAAGGGACTCTCGCGGGAAAAGGAAAGCCGGTTCCGGCCGGCTCGATGCTGACTGCCAGGGCAGGAACGCGAGGCCGGAACAGGAGAACTTCGTGACTGGCAGCGCCGCGTGGTCCGGAGCGCGGTCGGTCAGTGCAAGGACCAGGTGACCGACGTACCGGCGAGAGTTTTCCTCAGATGCTCGTTCGCCTCCACGCCCGCAGCATCGGCTGCATATTCCGATTTCAGCCGTTCGAGGAAGTACATCGTCATCTTGCCCTTGTTTTTCACCTCAAGGGCACCTCGCGGGGTGCAGTCGAAGTATGACTTTACGTGTTGATAGGTGCCCTCGGAGATGTTCACCTGGTCGGCTTCGTCCGTGCTCTCCATACGAGCCGCGATATTCACTGCGTCGCCCCAGACATCATAGGTGAACTTCTTCCGGCCGACGACGCCGGACATCACACTGCCGGTATGCAGGCCGATGCGCAGGTGCCATGGCCGCTGCCCGATCGCGGCCCAGCGGTGGTTCGACGACACGACAAAGCGCCTGATATCGAGAGCCGCAAGGCAGCAGCGGACAGCGTGGTCCTTGCGGCCCTGCATCAGACCGCCGGCACACATGTAGGAATCTCCGATGGTCTTGAGCTTCTCCAGCCCATGCCGCGCGACGATGCTGTCGAACTCGGAGAAGTACATGTCGAGGTCATCGATCAACTCCCGAGGGGAGAGTTCGACGGCGGATTTGGTGAAGTCGACGAAATCGGTGAAGAGGATCGTCGCGGAGGGATGGTGGCGGGGCTCGACCGAGCCCTTTTCAGTCAATTCCGCGGCTATCTTGAGTGGAAGGATGTTGAGAAGCAGGCTGTCCGAGCGCTGCTTCTCCGCGGCCAATGCCTGCTGCGAGCGCTGAACCTCGGCGAGCTTCAGGCGCAGTTCGAGCTGGGCGATGGTTTGGCGCGCGAGGCGTCGGATGCCTTCGGCAGTCTCGAAGGCAAGCTCGCGCGGGGCGAGGTCGAGGATGCAGAGCGTGCCCAGAGCATGACCGCCTGAATCTATCAGCGGCATGCCTGCATAGAAGCGGATGAAGGGTTCCGTCGCGATGAAAGGAAGCGTCTTGAAGCGGTCGTCGGCGTGCGTGTCGGGGACAACCAACATGTCGCTGCGGCAGAGCGCGTAGGAGCAGCAGACACCGCCGCGAGGGACTTCTTCGAGGTCGGAAGGAACGCCGTGACGGGATTTGATCCATATCTTGGTGTCGCCGACGATGTTGACCATCGCGATCGGAGCACCGGCAATCAGGGCGGCGAGATCGGTGAGGTCATCGAATCCGGCTTCGGGGTCGGTACCGTAAACGCCATATGCCCGTACTGCGGCCAAGCGTTCAGCCTCGTTCTCAGGTAAGGGGAAATCCATGCCTGCGCCCTCCGTTGTGCGAAGGCAAAAATGGCCAAACCGTCGAGGTGAGGCCGGGCGGCTACCAAGCGAAAATCTACTCCAGCTATGTCACTTAAGCAATGACGCCGGCGGGCATCCAAGCGAGCGGTTCGGGCCGACTGTTGCCCGAAAAAAAGAAAGCCGGCTCAGGGCCGGCTCGAAAGCTGACCGGCCGGGCAGGGGAAACGCGAGGCCGGAACTGGAGAACTTTGTGACTGGCAGTGACTGATTACCAAATGCCGAGACAGCAGAAACAGGCGTAACGAGCGCCTTTGGGCGGTTCCGCAAAGAGAAGGGCGGCGGCGCGGAAACCGTTGCTTGCCTCGGTCGTTTTTGTACGCGACGAAAATCACCGCTTGATGACAAATGGAACCTCAGGTGGATTTTTCTTTGCGACTTGCGTGTAGCCGACACTCTTCTTTCCGTGAATAGTCTGTTCATCCTCGGTGGGATGTCAAAAGTGTCGCAGAGGGGCTATATAGCGGGCGAAAAACGAGGAAATACTCAAGAATTCAGCAATGGCTCCCATCATTTCCATCCGAAATCTCACAAAACGCTACGCCAATGGATTCGAAGCGCTGAAGGGCATCGATCTCGATGTCAAAAAGGGCGAGATCCTGGCACTGCTTGGCCCGAACGGCGCGGGCAAGACGACGATGATCTCGATCATCTGCGGCATCGTCAATCCGAGCGGCGGCGAAGTGCTGGTCGCGGGACACAATGTCGTCAAGGATTTCCGCGCAACGCGAACGATGATCGGTCTGGTGCCGCAGGAGTTGACGACGGACCAGTTCGAGACGGTGTGGAACACCGTAAGCTTCTCCCGCGGGCTGCACGGCAAGAAGCCGGACCCGGCGCATATCGAAAAGGTGCTGCGCGAGCTTTCGCTCTGGAGCAAGAAGGACAATATGCTGCGGGAGCTCTCCGGCGGCATGAAGCGTCGTGTGCTGATCGCCAAGGCGCTCAGCCACGAGCCCGAGATCCTGTTCCTTGACGAGCCGACCGCGGGCGTTGACGTGACGCTGCGAAAAGACATGTGGCGCGTCGTCGAGAAGCTGCGGGAATCCGGCGTCACCATCATCCTGACGACGCACTACATCGAAGAGGCCGAGGAGATCGCCGACCGCGTCGGCGTCATCAACGGCGGCAAGCTGCTTCTGGTCGAAGACAAGACCGCGCTGATGACGAAGCTCGGCCGCAAGCAGCTGATCCTCGAGCTTGCCGAACCGCTGGACAAGCTGCCGGACTGTTTCTCCGGAAACGGACTGTCACTGGAGCCGGACGGCAGCCGGCTGATCTATGATTACGACGCGCACAACGAGCAGGAGAGCATCGCCGCACTGCTCACTCGCCTTGCGGCGCAGGACATCCACTTCAAGGATCTCTCGACGCGGCAGAGTTCGCTTGAGGATATCTTCGTAGCGCTGGTGGGAGGCGCGAAATGAACTTCGAAGCCGTCAAGTCCATCTATTTCTTCGAGATGGCACGCACGCGCCGCACGTTACTGCAGAGCGTGGTTTCACCTGTGATCTCGACCTCGCTCTATTTCATCGTCTTCGGGGCCGCGATCGGCTCGCGCATCCAGGAGGTGGAGGGCGTTTCCTATGGCGCCTTCATCACGCCGGGTTTGATCATGCTGACGCTGCTCGGGCAATGCATCAGCAACGGCTCCTTCGGCATCTATTTTCCGAAATTCACGGGCACGATCTACGAGGTGCTCTCGGCGCCGGTCGCCATGACGGAGATTCTGCTCGGATATGTCGGGGCGGCGACGACCAAGGGGCTGCTGATCGGCGTCATCATCCTGCTGACGGCCAACATCTTCGTGGACGTCAGGATCGAGCATCCGTTCATGATGATCCTGTTCTTCCTGCTGACGGCGATCACCTTCAGTCTGTTCGGCTTCATGATCGGCATATGGGCGGGCAATTTCGAGCAGCTGAACCTCATCCCGATGCTGGTCGTGCCACCACTCACCTTTCTCGGCGGGAGCTTCTATTCGATCAACATGCTGCCGCCCTTCTGGCAGGCGGTCAGCCATTTCAACCCGGTGCTTTATCTGGTCAGCGGCTTCCGATGGAGTTTCTTTGGCATCGCGGATGTGAACCCGCTTGCCAGTCTCTCGATGATCGCCATCTTCCTCGCGCTTTGCCTCGGAACGCTGGCGTGGATTTTCAAGACGGGGTACCGGCTGAGGAATTAACGGGAGACAACCTCGATCTGTGTGGCTCCGCAGAACGGCGTCGATTATCTGAGCGCACTGCAGGGGCCGACATCTGTCGGCCTTACACGGCCGGCCTTGAGATCAGACAGCTGCGGGATCGACGGATCCGGCCCTCCGATCGAGGCCTGAAAGACGGCGCGGTTCAATGTGATCATGCGACCGCTCGTTGTGAAGCTGACCATTTCCTTCTTGTTGGCGTAGGCAACGCTCGCATTCATGCGGCAGAAGTACTTCACCCCTCCCTTCGAAACGGCCCAGCCGAGAACGCCGGATTTGGCTGGTGCTAGTTTGCCGACTGTGTAGCCCTGCTTCAGCAGGTTCGAATATGACTCGGCATTTGCGCTCGTAGCGACTGCGAAACTGAAAATCCCAAAGGCGACAATGAAATAACTCAGTCTGAAATTCATACTCTTTCCTCACGAATAAAGGCGGTAAATACTCTTATAGGTGTAATAAATCCATTGCAATCGAAATAGTTGAAACGCCCTCAACCTCTGCGGGCAGGCGCTCGCCACCGCCCGTCTTGACGCTGTCCGACATGACCGGCTCCTTTCAGAATAGGTTTTTTGGCGCGGATCAGATCCGGTTGATCGTCGGAAGGAAGCATACGACCTGCCGGCGCCGAGCGGGCTCCAGGGTGTCGATGCGGTCCGTCCAGAATTGTGCGGCCTCGGGCGTATCCTGCTCCCAGCAGCGGGTGGACACGAGGTTATCGTCGATCACCGCGCGGCGGTGGCCCCCCAGGCGCATATATTCTTCCGCGAGTTGTTTTGAGAGATTTTCCATGCGCAGCTCCTTTCAATCCTTCAACCCGGCTGCCCGAAGCAAAGTTCCATGGATTGAAGAATATCGAGCTGCGTTCCGCTCTTAGTCGCGCATCCTGAGTTCGTCCGTCTGAATCTGCAGCGAACCGAGTGTTTCGAGGAAGCTCATGCCGAGCAGGCTCTGCTCGAGCATGTCGTCTTCGGCGACGCTGGCGGCGACGTCGGTGCGGACGATCGGGCCTATGGCGACGCGGTCGAGCGTCACGGGTGCTGCGCGGGCGCGGCCGTTGGCAGTCATGACCGTCATCGAGTAGTTGAGATTTTCGGGGATGATGCCGATGCGTTCGGCGTCTGCGCGCGACAATGCCACCATGCTGGCGCCTGTATCGACGAGCATCGGGATGGTCTGGCCGTTGACCGAGACGTCGGCCTCGAAATGGCCGTTCAGCAGCTTGTGCAGGATGATCTCGCTGCCGCCTTCGCTGGTGGTGACGACGACGGCATGGCCGGGCACGAGACCGGCGAGCAGGCGGTTTCCGACGCCGAGCAGGTCTTGGCGGTAGAGGTAGACGGTCGCAAGCGCCAGGATGATCACCAGCCAGATCATCAGGTTGCGGATAGTTTCGCCCGCACTGCGGCGGCTCGCCCAGACGCCGGCCGACAGCATCAGCGCGATCGGCAGGAGATAGATCATGCGGCCGAAATCGTTGGTGTTCATGCCGAGCACCCGTCCGCTGTCATGATTGTAGACGAGCACGGCAAGCCCGACGGCGAGGATAAGCAGAAAAATGGCAAGCCGGTTCATGAGCGATGCTCCGGCACTGCGCTCGTCTCGCCGGCCAATATGGCGGGCTGGGCAGACAGACGCGCGTTCAGCATGGCCATGATCTGCTGCCTCTCGCTATCGGAATAGGACATCCAGTTGCCAATCTCGCCAAGGGTGCGGCCGCAGCCGATGCAAAAGCCGGTTGCGGGATCGAGCGAGCATACATGGATGCAGGGTGTTTGCATGGGCAAAATATCGTGATTTCACAAGGCGGTGGCAAGGGCGCAGAGCGCCGCGATTTCGGAAATCTGCTGGGCGGCGCCGAGCGTGTCTCCGGTATGGCCGGCAAGCTTGCGGCGGATATAGAGCGTGAATGCGAGCACGGCGATGCCGGTTGCGAGCAGGCTGCAAACGAACGCCAGCAGACCGAATACCGGCCAGACGAGAAGGGCGGAAAAAAGGCAGCCGGTGACGAGGGCGAGGTGCATCGCACCTTCGTCGGGCCGACCGTACGAGGCGGCGAGCCCATCCTGCTTTGCGGGTGGAAGGCGGTGCCAGTGCCAGACAAGGGCGGCGCGGCTGAGACAAGCTGCCGCGGGAATCGCGAAGACGGCGGCAAGCGGCGGAACTTCGCGGGCAATGGCGGCAAGTGCGGAAGCTCGAAGCGCGATCGAGAGAACGAGCGCGATCGCGCCATAGCTGCCGATGCGGCTGTCCTTCATGATCGCAAGCGCATGGTCGCGGTCGCGGCCGCCGCCGATGCCGTCGACGGTATCGGAGAGCCCATCTTCGTGCAGGGCTCCGGTGACGATGATCTGGACGGCGAGCGCCACAAGCGCTGCCATCAGACGGTCGGCGCGCAGGCCAAGGAGGATGAGGAATACGGCGGCCGGGATGAGCCCGATCAGGATCCCTGCCAGCGGGAAGGCACGCACCGTGCGGCTCAACTTTGCGACGTCGCCGGAAAAAAGCCATTGCGGCACGGGAAAACGGCTCAGGAAAGCGACGGCTCGGACGGTGTCGAGCGCATAGGCCTTAATGTTCATGTCCCCCGCTTCGCGCATGGAAGGTGCGGCGCTTTTGATGTTGTGAGGCCTAACGGCTGCCGTTAATAGACTCGCCAAGAAAGAAGCCGATTTGCCGGAAAATGACAAGTTGGCTTGCATCAATGTTCCAGGAATACAAGGAATCTGCATCCATGAGCGTTTCAGGCCTGCCGTTCGACGATTTCCGTGCGCTGCTGCGCGATCTGCCGGGGCCGGATGCCCGGGCGCTGGTGGCCGCACGCGAGCGTGACGCGCAGCTGACCAAGCCGCCGGGCGCGCTTGGGCGCCTCGAGGAAATCGCCTTCTGGCTGGCGGCCTGGACGGGCAGGGCGCCGGCCGTCAACCGGCCGCTGGTCGCGATCTTCGCCGGCAATCACGGTGTAACGAGACAGGGAATTACGCCTTTCCCGCCAGCGGTGACCCAGCAGATGGTGGAGAACTTTGCCGCCGGTGGCGCAGCGATCAACCAGATCTGCGTCGCCTACGATCTCGGCCTGAAGGTCTTCGACCTGGCGCTCGACTATCCGACAGGCGATATCACGGAAGAAGCAGCGCTTTCCGAGCGCGACTGCGCGGCGACCATGGCCTTCGGCATGGAGGCGATTGCCGGCGGTACGGACCTGCTCTGCATCGGTGAGATGGGCATCGGCAACACGACGATCGCGGCGGCGATCAATTATGCGCTCTACGGCGGCTCGGCACGCGACTGGGTTGGCCCCGGAACCGGTTCGGAGGGCGCGATGCTGGAACGCAAGGTGGCTGCTGTCGAGCGCGCCGTGGAGCTGCACCGCGATCATCTGAACGATCCGCTGGAAATCATGCGCCGCCTCGGCGGCCGTGAGATTGCCGCGATGGCAGGCGCCATCCTTGCCGCGCGCGTCGAGAAGATCCCGGTCTTGATCGATGGCTACGTGGCGACGGCGGCAGGCGCGATCCTGCAAGCAGCCAATCCTTCGGCGCTCGACCACTGCCTGATCGGCCACGTCTCCGGCGAGCCGGGGCATCTCAGGGCGATCGAGATGCTCGGCAAGACGCCGCTTCTAGCGCTTGGCATGCGGCTTGGCGAAGGCACGGGGGCGGCACTTGCGGCCGGCATCGTCAAGGCGGCTGCGGCCTGCCATTCCGGAATGGCGACATTCGCCCAGGCTGGCGTCACCAACAAACACTGAGCATTTCAGTATTGGTGCGGGTTTTGCGACAGGTGCTTGCGGGCGGAACCGGGAACCGGTATTCGCATTTTTACTCATGGATGGCGGCTACGGCCGCCTAGACCGCAAGACGAGGGCGCCTTGACAAAACCTGCCGTAGGCAAGCTGACCGGTGTCAGCCATTTCTTTGCTGCCGCTGGGTATTCCTGGGCAGGCTTTCAGCGCCTGCTCAAGGAATCGGCCTTCCGGCACGAGCTGCTGTTCGCGGTTGTTTCGCTGGTGCTGCTCGCGGCCGCCGGTGCCTTTCTTTGGGAAATGATGATTGCCGTCGTGCTGTTCCTGATGCTCTTTGCCGTCGAGGCACTGAACACGGCGATCGAGGAAGTCATCGACCGCATCTCGCCGGAAATCTCGATGGTTGGCAAACACGCCAAGGATCTCGGTTCCTTCGCCGTGGTCTGCATGATCGGTGTCTGCGGGCTATACGTGCTCTTCACGATCGGCAGGCATCTGCTCGAATTCGTCTGACCCTAGGGTCCGGGCTCATAGCAAGCCGGCGGTGGTTGAGGCGGACGGCAACCCCTAGCCCAGAAGATTCAAAACCGCGAATTGCTCGGAGCGGAGATAACGAGTAGAATCTCGGACTTTAATTCGACCATAAGGAGTAGGCAATGAGCAGACTGTTGATACTGTCGGCTGGTGCCATCCTGGCACTGGCATCCGTAGCGTCCGCTGCGCCGGCTATGCAACCCCTCAAGATCTCCAAGGAATGCAGCCAGTACACCGGCGAGACCCCAAGCTTCTGCACCATTACGGAATCGAACCTCGCGGCGATCCCGGCGGGCTCCAAGATCTTCTACTATGGGCCGGTGACCGGCAGTCCCCTTTTCGGCAGCAGCACGGCGGTCATTACCGTCGGAAACGGAGACACGGCGGTCGGGTACTGCGTCACCTATGACACCGCCAGCCCGATGCAGGGAACCTGTGCGTTCCATGCAGGCAGCGGGGCGCTTGCCGGATTTCAGGCGGTCGTCAAGGTGACGGTCGACGACAAGCAGATCTATCACTGGGACGGAGGCTACCTACTTGGCGCCGTCGAGGCCTCCAAGTGAGAACGAAAGAAATGCTGCTCTCGTCTGGCTGTTTGACGTGAATTCGTGCCCTGACGGATAATCAGTAGGTGTGACAGGCGGCGAGGCAGACGGCCGCAGGGACGTTCGTCGCTGATCGATCGTACCGGGTGGCTTTCGGCGGAATGTTCGGCATCGTCACTTTGCCCTCGACCTTGTGGCGGATGGCATACAGGATCGGGCTCTTGGGCATCTGCTCCAGAAGCAGCTCGCCAGCCGTGCAACCGGCGATCTCGCCATCGGCCAAAAGGAAAGCGATTGGGCGGCACGGGCCGTCGGTCAGGGCGTGGATCTTCGTGGTTCGCCCGCCGGAACTGCCGCCAACGGAATCCGCTTTATGGGTCCGGACCCTAGGCGAAGCTCTTCCGCTTGCGGGAGACGGCTTGCGCTTCCTCGACGGCGGGCAGGCTCTGCAGCACGCGCTTGGCAGGCAGGATGGCGATCGCCTCGGTGCCTTCGCGCAGCTTCGATTTCAACACGAACTGGCCGTCATGCTTGGCAAGGATCGCCTGGACGATCGGCAGGCCGAGGCCGGTCCCCTGTTCGGCGCTCTTGATGGCAATCGAGCCCTGGCCGAAAGCGGAGAGAACGACGGGGATTTCATCCTCGGGGATGCCCGGGCCATTGTCCTTGATGGAGATGTACTGACCGCCGCCGGCCGTCCAGCCGACCTTGACATGGATTTCACCGCTCTTGGGCGTGAATTTCACCGCGTTGGAAAGGAGGTTGAGCACGACCTGACGCAATGACTTCTCGTCGGCCCACAGCGCCGGAAGCTCGGGTTCGAATTGCTGGGTAATGGAAATGTTCTTGCTGCCGGCGCGCAGCTGCACCATGCCGATGCAGTCTTCGACGATATGAAGAAGCGAGATCGCCTCTTCGGTGAGTTCGTATTTTCCGGCTTCGATGCGGGAGAGGTCGAGAATCTCGTTGATTAGATTCAAGAGATGCTGGCCTGAGCGGTGGATGTCGTCCGTATATTCCTTGTAGGTCGGGTTACTGAGCGGGCCCATGACCTCGGCGGACATGACCTCGGAAAAGCCGAGAATGGCGTTGAGCGGCGTGCGCAGCTCATGCGACATGGAGGCAAGGAAGCGCGACTTGGCAAGGTTTGCCTCTTCGGCGCGGCGGCGCGCTTCGTCGGACATGGATTTGGCGACTTCGAGCTCGGCGATCAGGTCGTCCTTCTCCGACTGGAAGGAGAGGATCTTCAGGTTCGACTGGAAGAGCCGGTCGCTGATGTAGTTGAAGAAGACCACCGTCGTGGTGAAGACGGCCGTGAGGCTCACCTCAAGCAGGTCGCGCGAGATGCCGGCCTTTGCGGCGAGGGCGACGACGGCGGGCGCGAAGGCAACGAGGACGGCAGGCGTCAGCATGAAATTCGCCATTGCCGTAACGGAAAGCGCGATCAGCAGCGTCGCGCCCTTATAGAGGATGAAGCCGGAAGGATCGCAGGCGCCGCAGTCTTGCATCGCAAAGATGGCCCAGCAGCAGCCGATCGTCAGCTGCCCGAGAAGCAGAATACGGCGCCATTTGCGCGTCGCCTCAGGGACTATCTCTTTCTTGCGGGCGCGGCGGACGAGATAGACGTTTGCCGCGTAGGTCGTCAGCGTCAGCAGGGTCCAAGGGAAAATTTGCGTGTTGCCGGTGTAGTAGAGGCCGAGCGCGGCAATGATGATGACGAAGAGCGGCATGATGGTCGCGCCCTGGATGAAGGCGCTCATATACATTCTGAGCACGTCGCGATCGAAGGCAGCTGCGGAGGAATGGCCGGATTGCAGCCGCTCACGCGTCTGCCGCACAGCCCTGGAGACAGGTTTGTTACGGTGACTGCGTGATTTGTCGACGATAATCTTATCGGTCGATGTGCTTACGCCGGTACTCATGTGCACTATGATACTTGATCCCTGGATCGTTCCAGCTTAACCGGCAATTCTTAATGAGTTGTTTGCCATTTTTGCCAAGGATTTGTTTTTGAAGGGGGCGAAAGCGTGGCGCGTGGTTTCAGAACGATACGCGACGGCGTGACGGCTTTCGCGATGCTCGCCCTGATCGGGCTGATTGCCGCGAAGCTCAACGACAAACCGGACACGGTGCATGCCGGGCAGTTTCATGCGGCCGACGGCGACAGCCTGACGATCGGTACCGAGCGCATGCGGCTGAAGGGCATCGACGCGCCGGAACTTAGCCAGAGCTGCGAGCGAGATGGCATGAACTGGGCTTGCGGGCGGCAGGCGAGAGAGACGTTGCAGGGGCTGGTCGCCTCGCGCGACACGCAATGCGGCGGCAGCGAGCGCGACCAGTATGACCGGCTGCTCGTAGTGTGTCGCAGCGGCGGTCTTGATATCAATGGAGAGATGGTTGTCAGAGGCATGGCCGTGTCATATGGCAGCTACGAGCAGGAGGAAGCGCGGGCGCGGTCACAAAGGGCAGGTCTCTGGTCGGGGACATTCGAGCGGCCGCGGGATGTCCGCCTTCACGAACGCGAGCAATCAGGCTTTGACGCTGCAAGACGCTTCATCGGACAGGTGACGGGATGGGAATGACAAGCGAGATGATGGCCGAAACGGAGATCGCAAGATTGCAGGGCGAGATTGCCCGCTGCCGCATCTGCCGTGATACGCCGCTGCGAGCAGGCGATCGGCTGCCGCACGAGCCGCGGCCGGTCGTGGTGATGTCGTCCACTGCGCGCATCCTGATTGCCGGGCAGGCACCAGGGCTCAGGGTGCACGAGAGCGGCATTCCCTTCAACGATGCCTCGGGCGACCGGCTGCGCGACTGGCTGCAGGTGGACCGGGAGACATTCTATGATCCCGGCCGGTTCGCGATCGTGCCGATGGGGTTCTGTTTTCCGGGCTACGACGCCAAGGGAAGCGACCTGCCGCCGCGGCGGGAATGCGCGAGCCTTTGGCGGCAGAGGGTCATCGATCAGATGCCGCAGATCGAACTGGTGCTGACCATCGGGCAATATGCCCAGGCATGGCATATGGGCAGCGCTCGCAAGCAGAACATGACCGAGACGGTGAAGGCGTGGCGCGAGGCGCTGTTTTCGAACCGCAGCCCGGCGGCCCTGCCGCTGCCGCATCCGAGCTGGCGCAACAGCGGCTGGCTGAAGCGCAATCCATGGTTTGAAGACGAGCTACTTCCGGTGTTGCGCAATCGCGTAAAGTTGCTCATTTCCTGAAACAAAATTCTTTTCGCATGCCGGAATCGGGTTATACAGAGAAAATAATTCGAAAGGGCTTTTCGCGTATGGACCGTCTCGACCGTAAGATACTGCGTCTGCTGCAAGAAGATTCGACATTGGCTGTCGCTGATCTCGCCAAGAAGGTAGGGCTTTCGACCACGCCATGCTGGCGCCGTATCCAGAAGATGGAAGAAGACGGCGTGATCAAGCGCCGCGTCGCCATTCTCGACCCGGAGAAGGTCAACACGAAGGTCACGGTTTTCGTCTCGATCCGCACGGCGACGCATTCGATCGAGTGGCTGAGACGCTTTTCCGAAGTGGTCGTGGACTTCCCGGAAGTGGTCGAGTTCTACCGTATGAGTGGCGATGTCGACTACCTGCTCCGGGTCGTGGTGCCGGATATCGCCGCCTACGACGCCTTCTACAAGCGGCTGATCGCCAAGATCGAGATTCGCGACGTCTCCTCCGCTTTCGCGATGGAGCAGATCAAGTATTCGACGCAGTTGCCGCTCGACTACATGATCCTGGATAACGCGAAGTCCAGCGAGGAGTGACTAGGTAAGCAGTAGCAGCAGGATGGGGCGCCTGCAGACGCGCCATTTCACACGATCATTTTTCCTGCATTAGGTAACAAAGACCACCAATTTGTTTGAATGGAATACTACTTCAAAACCACGGGACACGTTTAACGTCGGGCCTGATGGGGCGTCGCGGCCGTATGGCTTTGGGAAATCGGATGGGGCTATCAGCCACTGACGGCTTCCCATCCGATTTCCCGGGCCCTGGATTACGGCGCAATCATCTTGAGCGCTTCATCGGTCGTCCAAAGTCCGTTTGCCATATATCGGAAGTTGATCAATGCCGCCAGATTGCCGTCGCCCTCAGGTAACTTGGGCGCGGCTACGGCGTCTCGAATAACTGCGACTTCAAATCCTTCTTCAAGGAACTCGCGGAGATGCGATTCAACGCACATGTTGGCGAGCATCCCGGCAAGGACGATCTGGGTGACTCCCTGTTTGCGGAGCTGGAAGGAAAGGTCGTTTTGCTGCGGCCCGTACAGCTTGTGAGGCGAGGCGATAATAGTCTTGCCATCCTCTATGTATTTCTTGAACCGCGGCAGGAAGTCTGCCCCCGATCCCTCGAAACCCTCGAGTGTATAGGGACCTTTTCTATCGAATATGCCCAGCTCATGTTGGAAAATTTCGAGAGGTCCCTGCACCTGCCACGTGTAATCCCACTTGTAGTAGTGATGAGGCGATAGTGCGACGACCATTCCTGCCCGTTTTGCTGCGGCGAAGAGCTGATCAAGATGGGAAACGACATTGCGTTCGGTGACGGCTTCGCCCAGGACCGGCCAAGCAGTCCCTTCAGGGCTCATGAAGTCGTTCTGCGCGTCGATAACCACGAGCGCCGCCTTCGAGACGTCAAGTTTCATGTTCCCCTTGGTTAGTGCCGGTTTGACGGGGTCCTGGAAAAAATCGACAACCGGCTGCTCGGCCATAGAAGCGCCGGCTCCAGCGAGAATAACCGCGCCAGCGAGGATCGCTGTGCTCAGTCTCCGAATGATTTTCATTTCACGACGCAACATTTGACGTCTCCTATTGTCGATGTGTCAGACTTCCCGGGTCTTTTTGCGACGTTGCGGGACGATGCTTTTGCACTTCTTGCCTGCAATTGGTCGGGACCCTGTCTTCTTTTCGATGAGGGGTTTCAGGGTGAGGCGTTGATGCAGCATCCCGCATCGATCGCCCACGCTATTCCGGCGTCGGAGAGGCATTGAATATCTTCGTTTGCCGGTTGACAGTAACCCTATCGGCGCGGTCTGATGTTGCAAAGGACAATGATTCCGGGATTTCGGCCATGGCCCGCCACGTCGTTATACTTGTGTATCCGGGGTTCGTGTTGCTGGACCTCAGTGGCCCGATTGAGGCTTTATCGATTGCTAACCAGTTGTATGGAAAGAACTATCTGCTCACCGTAGCTTCGATTGGGGGTGGGTTGGTGCGCAGTTCCAGCGGAGTGGAGGTTGCAACTGAGCGATTGGAGCGCAAATCCACTGATACATTTATCGTCGCGGGGGCCTTGGGTCCGCCGGATGGGCCATGGGTGGGCGAAGTCGCCAGCGCCATTCGCGATGTGTCGACCTATGCACGCCGGACCGCTTGCATTTGCACGGGCGCGTTCCTGGTCGCCGAAAGTGGCCTCTTGAGCGGGCGATCCGCCACCACTCACTGGGCCTACGTGCAGAGACTGCAGGCCGAATACCCATCGCTTCGCGTTGACGGAGACCGGATATTTACCCACGACGATGGCGTATGGACGTCAGCTGGCATGACTGCGGGCATAGACATGACTCTTGCTTTGATAGAGGAGGATTTCGGCAGAGAGACTGCCCAGGCTGTCGCGCGTATGCTGGTGGTCTACTATCGCCGGCCCGGCGGCCAGTACCAATTCTCCTCACTGCTGGACCTCGATCCAGGATCATCGGATAAAATTCGTAAGGCGCTGCGTTTCGCTCGGGAGAATTTGACCGCAAACCTCACGGTTGAATATCTCGCCGAAGTTTGCGGCCTGAGCATACGGCAATTCAGCCGAGCCTTCGCTGCGGCCACCGGTATGACGCCGGCCAAGGCAATCGAACGACTGCGCGTAGAGGCGGCTCGCCCCCTGGTCGAAGACAGCCGGCAAACGCTCGACGAAATCGCTCGCCATGTAGGCTTCGTCGATCCCGATCGCTTGACGCAAAGCTTCCTCCGCATTACGGGGCACACGCCATCGGAATTGAGGCGGATGTGGAGACGAGCGCAATAACACCCCCTTCAACCGCCGGTAACGCAGGTATGACAATTGCCACCAAAATCGGGCAACGGGCCTGTAAACAGTTCTGACCAACCACCAACTCAAATGTGGAATCTGCAGCCGATTAAGCGGTACTCACGATACGGAGATTTTTCCGGCATCAGGTAGCCAAGGGTTTTTGCTAACTAATGCCGGACTTTCTCACTGAGGCGGTAAGCTCAATAATGCGGTGTTGTGGTTTCTGCTACCTAATGGTGCATTCTTCCAGACGGGCGAGCAGCGAGGACGTGTCCCAGCGATTGCCGCCCATGGCCTGAACGTCGCCGTAGAACTGGTCGACGAGGGCGGTGAGCGGCAACTTCGCGCCGTTGCCTCGCGCTTCCGCGAGCACGATGCCGAGATCCTTGCGCATCCAGTCGACCGCGAAGCCGAAGTCGTACTTGCCCTGGTTCATGGTCTTGTGGCGGTTTTCCATCTGCCAGGAGCCGGCTGCACCCTTGGAGATCACGTCGACGACCTTTTCGATGTCGAGGCCGGCGCGCTTGCCGAAATGGATGCCCTCCGCGAGCCCCTGGACGATGCCGGCGATGCAGATCTGGTTGATCATCTTGGTCAGCTGGCCGGCGCCGGCAGCGCCCATCAGGCCGACCATGCGGGCATAGGCGTCGATGACCGGCCTGGTTTTCTCGAAGACGGCTTCGTCGCCGCCGCACATGACGGTCAGAGCGCCGTTTTCCGCGCCCGCCTGGCCGCCGGAAACCGGGGCGTCGATGAAATCGCAGCCCTTCGCCTTGGCGGCTTCGTAAAGCTCGCGGGCGACCTCGGCGCTGGCGGTGGTGTTGTCGATCAGGACCGCACCCTTCTTCATGCCTTCCAGAACGCCGCCCTTGCCGGTGGTCACCGACCGCAGGTCGTCGTCATTGCCGACGCAGGTGAAGACGAAATCGGCATCCGCCGCAGCTTCGGCCGGCGTCGGGGCGGATTTGCCGCCGAATTTTTCCGCCCAGGCGGCAGCCTTTGCCGCGGTGCGGTTATAGACGGTGACGTCATGGCCGCCCTTCGTCTTCAAGTGACCTGCCATGGGAAAGCCCATGACGCCGAGACCGATGAACGCGACTTTTGCCATATGCCAGATCCTTCCTGTGAATTCCCGGCATGATTAGCCGAAAGCGCGGCGGCAGGAAAGCCGAAGCGGGGCGGTTCCGTTCGGCCGCAAGAGCTTGCGGGGGACTTAAGTTCCATTTTTGCTTCGAGCGCTGCCTCCTAAGAAAAGCAATAGCAAATCAAATTGTAATCGTCAGAATTTCCTCTGCGCGTAAACGTATTGCCGCCGGAGGATTCTTAGGTATATTTATTACTATATTAGAATATGCATTAAGTGTGAGCGAACATTGACGACGCAGACCGGGGGGATGTCGATGTCGGGGGGATCATACAGTCTTTGGCGTGGCCTGACGCGCGATGTCTTCGTCGCGCCTGCCGCAGTAAGCGCCGGCGAGACAGGCAGCGGGACCTGTGTCCAGCTAATTGCCGACGTAGGTGCATTGAGGGCCCTGGAACCTGCCTGGAGAGAGTTGGAACAGCGGGCGGTCGATTGCCATTTTACGCAAAGTTTCGATTGGTGCCGGCTCGGTTGGGAAGAACGGGTTTTTGAAACCGGAGATAAGCTGCACGTCGCGACCGTATGGCGGGCGGACGAGCTGGTTGCTGTCTGGCCATTTATCCAAAGGCGGCGCGGTCGAGTCCTCCGGATTGATCCGGTGAGTTGCGGGCTGAACGAAGAGTATGGCGATCCGTTGTTTGCAGCGGGTGAGGACACGCCGGAGACCTGTGCCGCTCTGCTGCGCGCTTTGACATCGGGCATCGACATTATGCATGTGCCCTTTCTTCGTGACGGTTCAAACATCCAGAAGGCGATTGAGGCGCGAAAGGCACTGAAATTCGCGGTTCCCATCGACGCCTTTGCGATTGATCGCCAGACCGCAGCAAATTTTGACGCCCTGATTGCCGGCTATCCGAAGAAACTGCGTGTCAATCTCAGAAGCGCGCGCAAGCGCCTCGGCGAGCTCGGAAAGGTTAGCTTCGAACTGCCTGACGGAGCCCGCGACCAAAGTGAAACGATCGACTGGATCTTGCAGCAAAAGCGCGCCTGGCTTCAGCGCAAGGACAAGTCAAGAGAGTGGTTCTTCAAGGAGGAGACTCAGCAATTCCTGCAAAGGGCGGCAACGATACGCAACGTGGTTGGCCGGCTGGGCTTGTTTGTGCTGAAGCTTGACGGCACGCCGGTGGCTGCCGTCATCAGTACGATCGACCGGCGGCGGATCGAAATGCATGTCACAACCTTCGACCCGGCCTACGCGCGTTTTTCCCCCGGTATGCTTCTTATCGAGGATATGGCGCGCTGGTGCTTTGAGCGAAATCTAAGCTTCGACATGCGCACCCTGAAAGCCGATTATAAAGAGCGCTGGGCCACATCGTCATCGAAGCGGGTCAGCTATTTTGCGGCGGTGAATGCGCGTGGCAGGGCGCACTTTGCGCCTGACCTCGTCAAGTTCACGCTGATCTCCTGGCTGGAGGCGCACCTTCAGCCGCGATACCTCACCTGGCTGAAGACGAGCGTAAAACGCGTCCTGCATCTTGTGGGACGCTAGTCGCAGGTTCCATTATTCGGAGGGCATTTCGTTGCGGATGCGCTCGGGAAGCTGTTTCTTGTAGGGATAGAACTTGAAGTAGGGCAGTGCCTCCTTCAGCACCCGTGCAAAGGACGGCCGCTCGAGCAGGCGCTCGTAATAGGCTTTAAGCTTCGGCTGGTCCTCGCCGAAAGGCACGAGTGTCTCGGCGTAGAAGAGGGCGGGTGCCGCGGCGCAATCGGCCATCGTGAAGCTGTCGCCGGTGATCCACTGATTGCTGCCCAGCTGCTGCTCGATCATGTCGTAGGCCGTCGCAAGCGTGCCGCGCGCCTCTTCGACGCCGTGCGGATCGTTCGCGCCATCCGGCCGCAGAGTATCGACGACGATTTTCTGCAGCGGCGTCTGAACGTAGAGATCGAAGAAGCGATCCCAGAGCCGGACGCGCAGCGCCCGATCGATATCATCCGGCAACAGGCGGATAGGACCGGGGTAATGCCGGTCGAGATATTCGATGATGATGCTCGTCTCCGGGATCGTGCTGTCCAGTGCCTCATCGCGCAGGATCGGCATCTTGCCGACCGGCCAGAAGCGGAAGAAGTCGGCCCGCGAGCTCTCGTCGGCGAGATCGACCAGGCGGTCTTCGAAAGGCGTGCCGTTTTCGTAAAGGGCGATCAGCACCTTGTGACAAAAGGAGGCGAGGGGGTGTCCGTAGAGAACGAGAGACATGCGTCGACCTTTCGGTGTCCGGAAACTTTGCTGAAGGGCTTTAGGAGATCAGTTCGCGCACAAGGATGCAAGGAGCAACTTACGGTTGGCAGGAGGCTCTACGAGATGGCAATGATCTCCAGCTCCTGTTCACCGACGCTGACCAGATCGCCGACAGCTTTGCCCATGAGAACCCTGGCTACCGGGGATGCGAAGGAAATCGATCCGGCCTTGGGATCCGCCTCGTCCTCTCCCACGATACGATAGGTCTGCACGCGCCCATCGTCACGGCTGAAGGTCACCGTGCTGCCAAAGGCAACGGTGTCGGATGAAGCCGGGTCGGGCACAAGCTGAGCCGTGCTAACTCTGGCCCCAAAGTAGCGCAGATCACGAAGGGGATTTGCTGCCTGCCGCCGCCGCTCGTTCACGTCTTCGATCGTGCTCGCAGCGCCGTAGGCCTCGCGCGCTTGTTGCAGCTGCAATTCCAGCGCCTTCAACCCCGCTTCCGTCACAAGGTTCGGGTGCGGCGAAATCGGACGGTCCGGGAGTAGGGTTTCCGAAGCAGTTTCGGCACTCTCTTCCTTGACGAAGGCGGTGCTCAATTTCAAACTCCATTTAGACGCGGGTGACGACGACAATCCGGCATTATACGATGGTTTTCGACGGGTGTCACAGGCAGACAGCCGCGCGTCTCTGGACCGTCGGCACGCCTGAGGATCCTTCAACAGCCGCGTCCCGGACCTGGATAAAAGGGACGCGCCGACAATGCGACGCAGCCACATAGCCGTGTTACGCGCGCTCACGAGCCATCATTCTGTTCGGCTCGATCGCGATCCGCCGCGCCGAGCGCCTGTACGGTAACGGCCGCAACCAGGCCGGTCAGCACAATGCCGCAAAGGCCGATCAGCAAGGCCAGTATCCGCGGGATGGCGTGCTTGGGCGTGACATCGCCATAGCCGATCGTCAATCCGGTGACGAAGGTGAAATACAGGGTTTCGCCGATTCGCCAGCTCTCGATCTGTCCGGCAACAATGCCGGATCCTACCATGACGACAAGGATCCCGGAAAAGATCGGCCACACTATGCGAACTTGCTGGAACAGCGCAGCGAAGAATAGCCGTCTCATTCGCTTCGATTGAGGCCGGGAGCTTGTGCGTATCGCCATGGTCTTCTGCCTTTCAGTTCATGCAAGTGTCTGCGGCCGTCTTTGCATGGGCTGCGCGCCACGAAAGATGGCTGGCGGTATTTCAGTCGCCATAGCCATCGTGATCCGTGGCCGGCATCGAATTTGGAAGGATCAATCGCGGCAGTTGCATCAAGATGGGGTTGCGGGAGGCAAGACAAACAAGGTGAACGCGAAGATCGCATAGAGGGCGAGCGCCATCACACCCGCATACCAAGCTCCACGCCCGCCATTCGACAAGAGAGTCGCAGCCATCGTGGCGACGATCATCATCGTAACCGCACCGCGCCAGAACTGGAGCGTCATGGGTTCCGGACCGATGAAATAGCTGACGAGCACCAGTACCGGCGCGACGAAGAGCGCAATCTGGGCGGCACTGCCCAATGCGACCGCGACACTGAGATCCAGGCGATTTGCACGGGCTGCCGAAAACGCGGTCGTCATTTCCGCGGCGGCCCCCACCAGAGCGACGACGATGAAGCCAACAAAAGCTGGCGTCAGCCCGAGATGTTCGGCGGCGACCTGGACTGAACCGACGAATATTTCGCTGATCACTGCGACCAGCAGCGTAACGACAACCAGCATGACGATACCAAGCGTGAGCGGCCAGGGTTTCTGGTCTTCCTCTCCGTGGCTGACGCTGGCGAAAAGCTCCCGGTGCGTCCTCAACGAAAACAACATGCCGAGCGCGTAGACGGCAACGAGAAGGATCGCCAATCCCAAGCTCAGCGTCTGGGAGACCTCAGGCGCTGGTGGTTGATCCACTTCGCTGATCAGCGACGGGACCAGAATGGCGATGGTCGCAAGGAATAGCAGGGAAGCCTGGAAGCGCGCATTGACCCTGTTGAATTCCTGCACGTGATGCTTGAGGCCGCCGAGCAGGAATGCGCCACCCAGCATGAACAGCGTGTTGGTGACAATCGCGCCGGCCAGCGATGCTTTGACCAGCAAATATTGCCCGGCCTGCAGAGCCGCGAGCGAGATCACGAGTTCGGTCAGGTTTCCGAGGGTGGCATTGAGCAGGCCGCCGACTGCATCTCCCGTCTTGGCGGCGACCGCTTCGGTTGCGCGGCTCAGAAGCGCAGCCAGGGGTACGATCGCTACGACCGAAAGGAGAAACAGCAAAGTGTGCGCATCGGGGGACGTCCGTTCCAGAAAAATGACGACGGGCACGAAAACGATGAGCGCAAGAATAGGTGCCTGGCGAACCTCGCCCAGGATGGCTCTGCCCACAGCGAAAGACGACGGCGTGACAGGAGTTCTTTCCTCAACATTGCCCATGCCCCTGCCTCCTGAACGGAGTGCCCGCAGCCAAAATTACCACTTTTAATGGTTGCTGTCGCGGGACTCCATCCCGGCTTCTGACCCCATCCCGTTGGCGCAAGACAACCGTCTCAAGACCTGCTTCAGGGCCATCAACGGTCACTTGGCGTCTGCAAGCTGCGCACCACGTCCGGTCCGTGTGAGCTAGCAGCCTCGCGCCAGGATCGTCAGCCGGCGAGGCGCGCGATGACCAGATGGCCGGGGCTCGGCTGGCCCTCCTGCATGCGGACGTTGATTTCGGTCACCTCTACGATGTCGAAGCCGGTCGCCGCCAGGCGGTCGCGAATATAGGTTTCGGCGTGCAGGAAGCGCTGGTGCGGGCCGACCATGTAGGAGGGGCCGTCTATGGCGTCGCCAGGGATCATCTCGGACGAGAAGATGAAGAGGCCGCCGGGCGTCATGTTTTCCGCCGCGCCGAAGAACAGCGGCTCGAGAGCGCCGAGATAGGGCAAGACATCGGTCGCGGTGATGAGGTCGAAGGGGTCTTCATCGTTGTCGTCGAGGAAGTCCTCGGCTTCAGCGACGAAGAGGGTTTCGTAGAGATCCTTCTCATGGGCGATCTCGACCATGTTTTCGGAAATGTCGATGCCCGTCATATCTTCGCAGAGATCGCGCAGCGTGCCGCCCGTCAGACCCGTGCCGCAGCCGAGGTCCAGCATGCGCTTGAAGGGCCCGAGCTTCAGCTCCTGCAGGCGCTGGCGGACCAGCATCGGCACATGATAGCTGAGCTGCTCGACAAGCACGTCCTCGAAGACTTCGGCGTGCTGGTCGAAGAGGGTTTCGACATAGGCGTCGGGCGCCTTGACCGGCGTTTCGCCGCGGCCCATCGAAGCGATGCGGACGGCAGCACCTCCGTGATCTTCGGGGTCGATCGCCAGCACTTCCTCATAGGCCTTTACCGCCGCGTCGAAATCGCCCGCCTTTTCGAGCGCAAGGGCGCGGTTATAGGCTTCTGCAAGCGCTTCTTCGTCGATTTTCTTTGCCATCGCCATACCTTTCGAATTGAGGCCTTTCGAATTGAGGCAAGCCTCTACGGCTGCTTGAAGTCTTTTGCAATGGCAGCCTTACAGGCGCAGAATGAATTGGAAATTCAATAATAAGAAAATGGAGGAAATGCCATGACGACGGATTTCAGCAAACGTGACTACGACGAGAGCGTCGTGAAGGGGCCATGGCCGCCGCTTCCGGCGAGCCAGGGCGAGATGACCAATACGCTCGCGCACTACTATCGCGGCGAAATGGGTCGGATGACGAGCTGGCGGGATCGCATCGACCGGACGTCGAATTGGGCAATCACCGTGGTCGCAGCTCTTCTCTCGGTCTCGCTGTCCACGCCGACATCGCACCATGGTGTGCTTCTGTTCGGAATGATGCTGATCACGCTGCTGCTGTTGATCGAGGCGCGGCGCTACCGCTTCTTCGACATCTACCGGGCTCGCGTCAGGCAGGTCGAGAAGAACTACTTCGCCCAGATACTGGCTCCGGAACCTGGTACCGGGCTCGATTGGGGCTCGGTGGTTGCACGCAGCCTGCGAAAGCCGAAATTCCTGCTCAGCTATACCGACGCCCTGCATCGCCGGCTGCAGCGGAACTATGGCTGGATGTATCTCATCATGCTGCTTGCCTGGGGCCTGAAGATCACGACGCCCAAGCTGCAGACCGAGGGCAACCCGCTGGTGCAGGCGCATTCCTGGTCATATGTCATCGACAATGCCGTGCTCGGGCCGCTTCCGGGCCTTGCAGTCATCGCAATCGTGGCGGCGTTCTATCTCGCCGTCCTCTACGGGGTGCTGCACCGCGAGCTCGACGAAGGTGAATACATCCACGGCGAGGCGCATGTGTAGAGTACGTGCAGCCGGCGTGATCAGTGCAGGATGAATTCGCCTTTCAGGGCGCGCCATTCGGTGGCCGAGATCAGCTTCCGGTGGATATAGCGCACCGAATGCAGCGGGCCATCCAGCTTCTCCTGCCAGAACTTCAGGAAGCCGCGCATCTCGGGAAAATCCGGAGCGAGGTCATATTCCTGCCAGATGTAGGTCTGGAGGATCGTCGGGTGGTCCGGCAGGTGGTAAAGGATCTGGGCCGTCGTCAGCCCATATCCGTTAAGCTGCTTTTCGAAGTCCTTGTTCATCTCTCAGTCTCGCTCTCATTCCCCTTCTTACGCCTATGAGCGTCGTATGAAATGGAAGCACGGCGTGGTTAACGCAAGCTTGACATATGAGAATAATAGGGCGATTCACTTGTGATTTCAAGAGCTTGGCAGCAGTGCATCGACAGTGCTGCCAAGCGATCAGCGCTTCAAGTGGCGCGTCAGGCGCCGTTCGATCCAGTTCCAGAAATGCCGGAGCGCCTCCACCATCGAAAGATAGAAGATCGCCGCCCAGAGATAGGTCTGGTAGTCGAAGGTACGAGAGAAGGCGTAACGTGTTTCACCCATGAGATCGAACACGGTGATGATGGCGACGACGGCCGAGCCCTTGATCAGCAGAATGATTTCGTTGCCGTAGGGGCGCAGCGCGACGATGAGCGCCTGCGGCAGCACAATCTTGCGGAAGGCGACGACCTTGTGAATGCCGAGCGCTGCCGCTGCCTCGTGCTGGCCGTGCGGAACGCTTTCGATGGCGCCGCGCAGGATTTCGGCCTGGTAGGCGGCGGTGTTGATCGTCATCGCGAACAGGCCGCAATACCAGGCGTCCCGGAAGAACCACCAGAGGCCCACAGCTTCGAGCTGCGGGCGGAAGCCGCCGAGGCCGTAGTAGATCAGGAACAGCTGCGCCAAAAGCGGCGTGCCGCGGAAAATGTAGACGTAGCAATAGGCAAGCGTGCTGAGGACCCTGTTCTCAGACATTCGCGCCAAGGCGAGCGGCAGCGACAGAACGGCGCCGCAGACGACGGATACCGAAACCAGGATGATCGTCGTCATCAGCCCATGCAGGTAGCGCGGCCCGTAGCGCGCGAACTCGGCCGGATCCCAATTGGAAACGACCATGTAGATCAGGAGTGCGGCAAGCAGCGCCCAGAGGTAGACGAGCAGCGTGCCAGCGATGCGCGCGACGGTTATGCGCTTTTTCAGTGCCTTGGGCGCAGGCTGCGGAGGGATGAGGGTTTCCGCGTAGCTCATCGGCGGACCTCCGAGCGCTTCGCCCAGCGTTCGATGTAGCTGAGTCCGACGGACGAGATGACCGCAAGCGCCAGATAGAGGCCGCAGGCGATGATATAGAAGAAAAACGCCTCTTTGGTCACGCGGACCGCAACGCCCGTCTGACGCAGGATGTCCGCCAGGCCGATGATGGAAACGTAGGACGTGTCCTTGAGCAGGATCATCCAGAGGTTCGTCAGGCCGGGCAGGGCGATACGGATAAGCTGCGGCAAGACTATGAGCCGAAGCGTACGGCCTTGATGAAGGCCGAGAGCATAGCCGGCCTCATACTGTCCCCGAGGGATGGCCCGGAAGGCCGAAAGCAGCACTTCGGAACAATAGGCGGAAAAGACCACCGACAGCGCGATCATGCCGGCGATGAAGGCATTGATCTCAATGCGCTCCTCATAGCCGAAGTATGCAAGGATCGACTGGATCAGGATCTGCATGCCGTAATAGATGATGAAGAGGGTCAGAAGTTCGGGCAGACCGCGGAAGATGGTGGTGTATATTCCAGCGGCAAGGCGCACGGACCGTTCTTCCGACTGCTGGCCGAGCGCGACCAAAAAGCCGATGACGAGGCCGACCGGCAGCGTCAACAGCGCCACGCTGACGGTGGTTTTCAGACCGAGAGCGATCTCGTCGCCCCAGCCGGTGTCGCCGCAGGCGAGAATCGTCGATTGGCCGAACCAAGTGAAAACGCCGGCGGGTCCGCACAGCGGATCGACGATATATCCTATCCAAGCCCAGAACGAGCCCAGCGCGGAAAACAATCCGCTCATGCCAGTTTTCCCCTCACGGCTTAAGCCGTTTTTCTCTTTCCATCGTTGTCAAACAAAAATGGCGGAAGAGCAAGCCTTCCGCCACCATCTTTGCCGTTCAGGTACAGCTTTTCTTATTCGCCGTAAACGTCAAAATCGAAGTACTTGTCCTGAATTTCCTTGTACTTGCCGCTGGTGCGGATCGCGGCGATCGCGGCATTCAGCTTGTCCTTCAGCGGGTCGCCCTGGCGGACGGCGATACCGGCGCCAGCGCCGTTGATTTCCGGATCGACCTTCAGCGGGGTCAGGATCTTGCAGCAGGAACCGGCATCCGACTTGACCCATTCGGAGAGAACGACGACGTCGTCGATCACCGCGTCGATACGACCGTTCGAGATGTCGAGTTTGTACTCGTCAGCCGTCGGATAGAGCTTGAGCTCGGTGTCGGGAAGGTGCTTTTCAGCATAGTTGGAGTGGGTCGTCGACGTCTGCGCGCCGATCGTCTTGCCCTTGAGCCCGGCAACGTCAGTGATGGTCGAGTCCTTCGGCACGGCGATTGCCGGCGGGGTGTTGTAGTACTTGTTGGTGAAGTCGACGAGCTTCGAACGCTCCGGCGTGATCGACATCGAAGAAACGATCATATCGAACTTCTTGGCCTTAAGAGCCGGAATGATGCCGTCCCAGTCGGCGCTGACGAAGGAGCATTCGGCCTTCATCTCGGCGCACAGGGCCTTGGCGATGTCGATGTCGAAGCCCTTGATCTCGCCGCTGGCGTCTACGAATTCGAAGGGCGGGTACGTGGAGTCGGTGCCAATCACGTACTTCTCGCCGTCGGCCATCGCCGAACCGGCGAAGAGTGACAGCGCTGCAAGCGAAGCAGCGGCGAGAAAACGGGTGGAGATACGCATGTGGATCCTCTCTTTTGGTTGCCGCTGCGTCTTCTTTTTATCCGACAGCGGCGTGAATGCGGCGGGCATGGATACCGCCTTGGCGCGATAATCAAACCTTTTTTTCGCAAATTGCAACTGGAATCGCAGCGGAGCGCCGCGCCGCAGAATATGGCAAAGATGAACGGTATCGAACCACGGCATTCATATGGGGTTAATGCCGCGCTTTCTAAAACAGCGGGAACAAAACCGGTCCTGGACGATTTTCGTCCCACGTTCGCCCTCCAACCCGAATGCCGCCTAAGGTGTTCCCCAAAAAACTCAAAGGAAGACGAGGAGACCCAATGGGCATTAAATCAACATTGTTTGCCGGCGCGGCTTTCCCGCTGCTTTCGTTGTCGTTGGTCGTGTCGCCGGCCCATGCTTCGGTTGCAGGCGGTGGAAGTGCTGTGCGGCCAGTGCCGCAGGTGATGAGTGGCAGCTACCAGGTGGCGCAAGATGCCCCTACGGATGAAGAGCTTCTGAAGAAGAAGAAACGCAAGGCTCCGGCTGCCGAAGAGCAGCCCGCCCAGGAGCCGCAGCAGCGCGAGGCCGCGCCACAGAAGGAAGCGCCCAGTCGCAAGAAGCGCGAAGCTGCGCCAGAGCAGGCTGCTCCCGAGCCGCAGCAGCAGGCAGCACCGCAAGCCGAACCGGAGGCTCCGCGCCGAAAGAAGCGCGAAGCTGAATCCGCGCCTCAACGAGCCGCCCCGGAAGCGCAGCAGGCCCAGCCTTCCGAAAATCAGCAACAGCCCCGCCGCAAGAAGCGCGAAGCCGCACCCGAGCAGGCTGCCCCCGAGCTACAGCAGCAGCAAGCAGCACCCCAGGCCGAACCGGAACAGCAGCCGGCCGAGAACAATGTGAAGCCGCGCCGCAAACAGCGTGAGCAGCAGCCTGCACAGCAGGAAGCAGCGCCCCAGCAGGGTGAAGCAAAGCCGAAGGCCGAAGAGACCCAACCCCAGACCGGCGAAGCGCAGCCCGAGCAGCAGAAACCGCGCAAGCGTGACAAGCAGCAGCAGGCAACCGAAGGCGAACAGCCTGCCGTGAAGCCGCCCGCGAAGGCCGCCACCGAGGCGCAACCCGAGCAGCAGCCAGCCGAGAACAAGGCTCCCGTTCCGCAAAAGTCACCTGCGCCTGAGAAGGCACCGGTTCCCGCCACGTCGCCGGCACCCGAGAAGCCGCCGGTTCCCGCGGAACCAGATCAGGCGCAGAAGCCCGCCGGCGACGAGCAGCAACAGCAGTTGCAAGGCCAGGCACCGGCTGAGCCCAGCGCAACGACCGCCGAACAGCCGGCCGGCAATGCCCAGCCGACGGAGCAGGCAATTCCCGCTCCCGAGAAGGTGACGCCGCAGGAACTCGAGCGCCGCAAGCAAATCGCCGAGGATCCGAGCAAGAGCAACGAGACCGTCGTCCTGCCGGTCGAGAACGGTGCCGCCGTGCTCGACAGCGACAAGGACGCTGACCGGACAGCCGGCCGGGAAGGGCGACGCAACCGCGATCGCCAGCGCGCCTCCGAACAGGTCATCGCCGCGCCGAAATCCGATGCCGAGGCGCAGCAGCTTGCCCCTCGGGGCGAGCGCCGTGCTCCGATCAAGATCGAGGCGGTGACGAGCGAAGAGGGCCGCAGGCTCGACCGCAGGCCGGAGTTTACGCGGCCTGAAGGTGCACGGGTTGAACGCTACGAGGGTGATGACAACCGCATCATCCTGCAGTTCAACAACCGCACCGTCGTGCGCAGCGACGACGACCGCCGCTTCCTCAGGGACGGCGAGCGGCCTATCTACGAACAGCTTTCGCGTGACCGCTATCGTGAAACGATCGAGCGGCCGGAAGGCTACCGGATCGTCACGATCCGGAACCGCTACGGCGACATCATCCAGCGCTCGCGTATCGACAATCGCGACCGCGAATATGTTCTCTACTATTCGCCGGAGCTCTACGAGGATCCTGACCGGGGCTACTTCGAAGATCCGGGTGCCGATCTGCCGCCGATGCGGCTCGGCATTCCCGTGCGCGATTACATCATCGACACGAGCAGCGATGCGGACCGCGACTATTACGAGTTCCTGAGCGAGCCGCCGGTGGAACCTGTCGAGCGTGTCTACTCGTTGAATGAGGTGAAGTATTCGGCCCGTATCCGCGACAAGGTCCGCCGTATCGACCTCGATACGATCACCTTTGCGACGGGTAGCGCCGAAATCCCGATGAGCCAGGCGCGCAGCCTGCGCAAGGTTGCCGACGCCATGAACGAGGTGCTTGAAAAGGACCCGAGCGAAACCTTCCTGATCGAAGGCCATACGGACGCGGTCGGCTCCGACGAGAGCAACCTCGTGCTTTCGGACCAGCGTGCGGAATCCGTCGCCAACGTGCTTTCGGAGGTCTACGGCATCGCGCCGGAAAACCTTGCCACGCAGGGCTATGGCGAGCGCTATCTGAAGGTCAACACCGCCGGCCCGGAACAGGAGAACCGGCGCGTCACGATCCGCCGCGTCACCCCGCTGGTCCGCCCGGTCGCGTCAAACCAGTAAGCCGGCGGGGTTTTGCCTTCTCCCCAGCGGGGAGAAGGTGGCCCGCAGGGTCGGATGAGGGGGCGCAGCGAGTTCGTTCGTCGCTTATCGCTCCGACCGTTCGCTCCTGTCGTCGCTCGCCCCCTCATCTGTCCTACGGACATCTTCTCCCCGCTGGGGAGAAGAAACGACTTCGCCGAGGCCGATCCTCCCGGCGATGAAATCGGCGATGGCCATCGTGTCGTCGAGATCAAAGACCGGCAGGTCGGTGTCCGTGACTGGGTGATCGGCGGCGATGGCGCAGATATGCGGGTCGGCGGGCGCCAGGGGATCGAGCCTAGCTGCTTCCAGACGGCGGGCTTCGATCTTCGGGATCGGTTCGCGCTTGTAGCCTTCGATCAGCACCAGGTCGCAGGGCGCCAGGCGGGCGAGGATTTCCTCGAAAGTCGGTTCAGGTTCGCCGCGCAGCTCGTGCATGATCGCGTAGCGCGTGCCCGAGACGATCGTGACCTCGTGGGCGCCTGCCTGCCGGTGGCGGTAGCTGTCGGCGCCGACCTTGTCGATATCGAAATCATGATGGGCGTGCTTGATCGTCGAAATATGGTAGCCGCGGCGGGTGAACTCCTCGACGAGGCGGACGGCAAGACCCGTCTTGCCCGAGTTCTTCCAGCCGGCGATGCCGAAGATGCGGGGGCTGAAGATGCGGGGCGCGCTCATGACAACACCTCCAGCCAGCGCTCGGCTTCCGTCAGATCATCCGGCGTGTTGATGTTGAAGAAGGGGTCGAGCATGCTCGCCCGCGTCGGATGCAGCGGGAAGGGAACTTCCGTGACGTCATGCCGTGAGAGGAAGTCCCGCACGCGGCGCTTCTCGTCGGTCTCGATCCAGGCGGCGAGGTCCCCGGCCAGCCACACGGGCCAGAGGCCAAAGACCGGATGGCTGCGGCCTTCGGACGCTGCGATCGCGATTTTCGCCGGGGCATCGATCGCGGCGACGAAATCAGCGACCAGTTCCGCCGGGAAAAAGGGGCTGTCGATCGAGATGGTGACGACGTGGGTGACGTCCGGAAGCGTGGCCGCATGCGCCATGGCGGCATGGATGCCAGCCATAGGGCCGGCCTTGCCCTGGACGATGTCGGGTATGAACTGCAGGCCGCATTGCGGCTCGCTATCGGCATTGACCGCCACAGTCGAGACCTGCGGCGACAATCGCGTGATCGCGTGATCGAGCAGCGAGCGGCCGCCGAGCATGACGGTCGCCTTGTCCTGCCCCATGCGCGAGGAGCGGCCCCCGGCAAGGATGACGCCAGGAATGTTGGTGTTCTGCAAGGCGAAAGCTGGCATGGCGGTTCTCAGACTGGGCTGCGCGGCTCGGATTCCTGCGCGAGCGGCGGCACGTGGCGTTTGGCCTCCCGGTAGAAGGTATATAGCCCGGACGCGATGACAACGGCGGCGCCGGTGACGGTCCAGAAGTCCGGCACTTCCGCGAAGAAGATGTAACCGAGAAACGCCGAAAAGATCAGGCTCGTATAGCGGAAGGGCGCCACGAACGAAACTTCGCCGGTGCGCATCGCGACGATGACGGATTGATAGCCGATCAGCACCAGCGCCGACGCAAGCACCAGGTGCGAAAGCGAGGTTGTGCTGACCGGTCGCCAGCCGCCGAGTGCAGGGATCAGCAGCGCACCGAAGAAGGCCACCGACATGGCGGTGACCACGGTGACCATCAGCGAGGGAATCTCGGGATCGATCGAGCGGGTTGCAAGATCGCGGCCCGCCGTTGCCAGAACGCTCCCGACGCAGAGAAGGGCGGCGGGCGTGAAGCCTTCCGGGCCGGGCCGGATGATGATCATGACGCCGACGAGGCCGACAAGGATCGCCGACCAGCGCCGCCAGCCGACCGGCTCGCGGAAGAAGAGTGCGGCTCCGAAGGTCACCACAAGCGGCAGTGATTGCAGGATGGCCGAGGCATTGGCGATCGGCATCATGCCGAGCGCTGTGATGTAGGTGACCGCGGCGAGCATTTCGCAGATGACGCGCAGGATGATGATTGGCTTCAGGATGATGCGCCAGGAGCGCAGCGCACCGAGATAGCGGGCGATGAAATAGACGAGAACACTGGTGAACAGGCCGCGAATGAACATGATCTCGCCGGCGTTCATATAGCTGATGACCGACTTGGACAGGGCGTCGCTGGAGGCGAAGCCGGCCATGGCCATGCTCATGAAGATTGCGCCCTGGGTATTGCGAGACCGCGGCATGAAGAGAGATTCCCGATTTTCGTGCCGCCCTTTTAGAGGCGATCGCAGAGCAAGGGAATCGGATGAAAGCCACACCCGGAATAATTCGATTGCGCAGCGCACAACGACGTTGCCCGAGCGGCAAGCCGCCATTGTTTTTGAACAAAAGCCCTCCTCTGGCGTTCTGTTTTTGGAAGCAAAGCAAAAGGAGTAACGTGATGGATTGGAATCGTGTCGAAGGTAACTGGAAGCAGATGAAGGGCAGGATCAAGGAGCAGTGGGGCAAGCTCACTGACGACGATCTTGACCAGATCGCCGGTCGCCGCGAGCAGCTCGAAGGCAAGATCCAGGAACGCTATGGGATAGAAAAGGACCTCGTCAAGCGCGATATTGACGATTGGTACGGCCGCCAGACCTGGCACTGAACATCAGCCCCGCTTCGGCGGGGCTTCTTCCAGCTAAACACCAGGAGATAGTGATGCCGACTGACGTACCAAATCCCGCTGAAACGCCGCGTGGCCCGACACCGACGCCCGGCGTGCCTGATCGCGTCCAGGAAAAGCCCCCGAAGACGCCGGCTCAAGACCCGGCAGACAACAAGAACCCCAACGACCCCGAGCCTCTCGATCCGGCGCTGCTGCCGATCGGCGATCCCGCGGGCGCGGCTTAAGCAACCATCAGAATGAAGTTGTTACCCGCCGGTGACGCTCATGTGGCGTGCGACGGCGGGGCGGTTGTGGGTGCGGTCGATAATGAAGTCGTGGCCTTTCGGCTTGCGCGTGATCGCTTCGTCGATTGCGGCATAGACCAGGCTGTCATCCTCCGTGGCGCGGAGCGCCGAACGAAGGTCGGCCGCATCGTTCTGCCCGAGGCACATATAGAGCGTGCCGGTGCAGGTGAGGCGGACGCGATTGCAGCTTTCGCAGAAATTATGGGTCATCGGCGTGATGAAGCCGAGGCGGCCGCCGGTTTCGGCAATCTCGACATAGCGGGCAGGGCCGCCGGTCTTGTAAGCAATATCGGTTAGCGTGAACTGACGCTCGAGATCGGCGCGAAGCTCGGAGAGCGGCAGATACTGATCGGTCCGATCCTCGTCGATCTCGCCCATCGGCATGGTTTCGATGACCGTCAGGTCCATGCCGCGGCCGTGCGCGAAGCGCAGCATGTCCGGTATCTCGGCGGCGTTGAAATCCTTAAGGGCGACCGCATTGAGCTTGATCTTCAGCCCGGCCTTCTGCGCCGCGTCGATGCCATCCATCACCTTGGCGAAGTCGCCCCAGCGGGTGATCTTGCGAAACTTGTCGGGATCGAGCGTGTCCAGCGAGACGTTGATGCGGCGCACACCGCAGTCGTAGAGTTCCTCGGCGTGGCGGGCGAGCTGCGAGCCGTTCGTCGTCAGCGTCAGTTCTTCGAGGCCGGAGCCGATCCGCTTTCCGAGTTCGCGCACGAGGAACATGATGTTCTTGCGCACCAGCGGCTCGCCGCCCGTCAGCCTGATCTTGCGCACCCCCTTGGCGATGAAGGCGGAACAGAGCCTGTTCAGCTCTTCCAGCGTCAGGAGATCCTTTTTCGGCAGGAAGGTCATGTTTTCCGCCATGCAATAGGTGCAGCGGAAATCGCAACGGTCGGTGACGGAGACGCGCAAATAGGTGACCGCCCGCCCAAAGGGGTCGATCATCGGGTCCGCATCCGCCACCAGAGGGGATGCATTTCCTATCGTTCCGACATGGCTGTTCATGAATATCTCCGTTGCCATGGTAATGTGGCCAGATGTGGTTGCTGCGTCAAGGGAAAGAGCGGGGACGCACGGCAAATTGAGCTTGCCTCGAAAAGCCGGATTGCCTACTGCTCTGGGACAAATGGAGGGTGCGATGAGCGATATCTGGCCGACCGAACTGCGCGTATCCAAGGATCGGCAGCGCCTGACGGTGACGTTCGACGATGGCCAGAGCTTCGATCTATCGGCCGAGATGCTGCGCGTCCTCTCGCCCTCGGCGGAAGTGCAGGGTCATGGGCCGGGACAGAAGCTGACCGTTCCAGGCAAGCGGAACGTCGCGATCATCTCGATGATGCCGACCGGCAATTACGCCGCGCGCATCGGCTTCGACGACATGCACGACACAGGCATCTATACCTGGACCTATCTGCGGGAGCTGGGCGAGCGGGGCATGGAGCTTTTTGCGGAATACGAGGCCGAACTCGCAGCCAAGGGCATGAGCCGCGACGTGGCGGAAAAGCCGCGCTGACCGAACCACTGTGACCATCAGGGGGAAAAATGGTGGCGACCACAGGTAAGAACTGGCTTCGTTCGAAGGGAGGTCCGGCCGACAGCAAGGTCAGCTATCTCGAACTCTTCTTCGATCTGGTCTTCGTCTTCTCCATCTCCCAGCTTTCGCATGCACTGGCAGCGCATTACACGCCGCTTGGAGCGGCCGAAGCTGCGCTGATGACCTTCGCCGTCTGGTGGGTCTGGATCTTTACCGCCTGGGTGACGAACTGGCTCGATCCGGAAAAGATGCCGGTGCGGGGCATGCTTGTCGTCCTCATGCTGCTCGGGTTGGTGCTCTCGGCTTCCATTCCCGAAGCCTTCGGCGATAAGGGTCTGCTTTTTGCCGCTGCCTACGTGCTGATGCAGGTCGGCCGGTCGCTGTTTACCGTTTATGCGATGAAGGATTCCGGCGGCTCGAACTATGTGAACTTCGTCCGCATCACCACCTGGCTTGCGGTTGCCGGCGTGTTCTGGATCATCGGCGGGCTCCTGGAGCATGAGGCGCGGCTGATGGTCTGGGCGTTCGCACTCCTCATCGAATATATGGGTCCGGCCACCGGATTCTTCGTGCCGGGCTCCGGCAGGTCGACGGCCGCCGACTGGGACGTCTCCGGCGCCCACATGGCGGAGCGCTGCGCGCTGTTCATCATCATCTGCCTCGGCGAGGCGATCCTCGTTTCCGGCCGCACTTTTTCTGAGCTGCCGTTCTCAGCGCTGACCGGCTTGGTCTTCGCAATCGGCTTCATCGGCACGGTTGCGATGTGGTGGCTTTATTTCCGGTTCGGGCATTCGCGTGCCGCACACCGGATCGAGCATGACGAGGCGCCGGGGCGTCTTGCGCGGCTGGCTTTCACCTATGCGCATATTCCGATTCTGGCCGGCATCATCGTGCATGCGGTGGCCGTCGAGTTCATGTTCTCGCATCCGCACGAGACGGGCAATCTCGGGGTCATGGCCTCGGTTCTCGGCGGCTCGGGACTGTTCCTCTTAGGCAATCTCTGGTTCAAGGGCGCCACGAGTGGAAGGCCGCCGCTCTCACACTTGGCGGGCCTGGTTTTCCTGATCCTGCTTGCGTTTGCCGCGCCGTTTGCCGAGGTCTACGTCATGGGCATCCTGGCGGCGCTGGTATTGATCGTCGTTGCGGCCTGGGAATACCGGTCGCTTGCCGGTGCTCCCCAATCTGAGACGATTCACTAATCGTCAGTCTTCGTCGCGCAAATCCTGCTGCAGCACGCCGATGATGCGTTCCATGGAACTCGCCATCGCCATGCACTGGTCGATCGGCTCGGGGGAAAGCACCCGGTCGATCAGATCGGTCTGGATCACCATGGCGCGCTCGGTGACGCTGCGGCCTTCCTCCGTCAGGTAAAGCCGCAGCACGCGTTTGTCCTTGTCGTCGCCGCGGCGTTCGATCAGGCCGCGCTTTTCCATCTGCGGCAACAGCATGCTCATGTTGGAGCGGCCGACGAGCAGCTTTCGCGCAAGCTCCTGCTGGGAGATGCCCTCGAAGCGATAGAGATTGATCAGAATATCGAGATGCGGGGTCTTGATGTCGAGGTCTGCCAGCGAACGGCCCAATGACTGCTGCATCAACTGGCAGGCACGGGCAACCGCAATCCAACTGCGGAAGCGCGGATGATCCCAGGGTAGGGATTGATTTTTGTTCATCGTTGTACTTTATTGTTCAGTGTTGAACATTATTGGATTTCCACTATGCCAAACTTTACGCTGAAGGTCACCCGCCTCGGATTTTCGCTGCTGCAGTCGGTTTCGCCGGGTCTTGCGGGCAAGGCGGCCTTCCGGCTCTTCTGCCGGACGCCGTCCTCAAAGCCAAAGGAGGAAAAGGCAAAGGCGGCGCATGCAGCCGGACGGGCGTTCCTGCAATCGGCGGAACGCATCGAGCTTCGGCTACCAGGAGGGCGGCGCGCGCAGGCCTACCGGGTGAATGGCGGCGCGGCCGGCAAGCGGCGGCGGTATCTGGTGACGCATGGCTGGGGATCGAGCATGGATTACATGACCAGTCTGATCGGCGCGCTCGTAGAGAGCGGCGCCGAGGTGATCGGGGTGGACTTTCCAGGACACGGGCGGGCCGGCGGGCGCTTTCTGCACATGGGGCTTGCCGTGCAGACGATTGCCGCCGCCGAGGCGCGGTTTGGCGCCTTCGATGCGGCGGTCGGCCGTTCCTTCGGCGGAGCAGCATTGATGGTTTCGGCCGCCGGCATGCTGCAAGAGGTCGCCGCCCTTTCGGCCGGAAGGATCGTGACGATCGGCTCGCCGAGCGAGATGAAATGGCTGTTTACCGGCTTCGGCAGAATGATCGGGCTCGGAAAGGCGGCGCAGGCCGTACTCGAGGGCGAGGTCCATCGTCGTACCGGCCGCAGACTTGAGGAGTTCGATGCGGGAAGGGTGGCCGGAACAATGGCGGGACCGGTGCTCGTGATCCACGCCGAGGACGACAAGGAGGTGAGCGCTGGTCATGCGCGGCGCTATGCTGCGTCTGGCGGGAACGTACGGCTCCTCTGGGCGAATAGCTTCGGCCACCGGCGGATCGTCAGCGCCGAGCCGGTGCTTTCCGCAATCCAAAGTTTCCTCGCGGATGATCTCATCAAAAAAGATGCTGAGATCATTCCGCTTTTTGACCTTCCGGCGAAGCGGGCGTCATTGTAGCGTCACCTTAGGCGGCTAGTGGCCGGCCTTTGACAGCGGCAGGGCAATCATGAAGATCATCAGGACAGTCGAGGAACTCAGCGAGATCTACGCAGGAGGCCTCACACAGGCCTCCGTTGCCAAAGTGACGAAGGTGCTGACGCCGCTTTACCGGCAGATGATCGAAGCTTCGCCCTTCATGGCGCTTGCGACAGTGGGGCCTGAGGGGCTCGATTGCTCACCGCGCGGTGACATCGGCGGCGTGGTACGCGTGATCGATGAAAAGACAGTGCACCTGCCTGACTGGCGCGGCAACAATCGCGTCGATTCGCTTTCGAACATCGTGCGCGATCCGCGGCTTGCGCTGATGTTTCTGGTGCCGGGTTCGAACACGACGATGCGTATCAACGGCCGCGGCGTCGTTTCGAACGACGACGCGCTGCTCGGAAGCTTCGAGATGGATGGCAAGCATCCGCGAACCGTGGTGGTGATCACGATCGACGAGGCTTACTTCCAGTGCGCCCGCGCCCTGATCCGGTCGCGCCTCTGGAACCCTGAGAATTTCGTCGACCCGGCTACCTTGCCGACGCCCGGCCAGATGCTGAAGGCCGCGACGGAGGATTTCGATCACGAGACCTACGACCGCGAATGGGCCGGCCGTGCGGCAAAGACGATGTGGTAGGCAAGCGTCATCGGCAGGTGACGCTTAGGACTAGGCCTTGTAGATCAGCCAGCTCTTGGTGAAGTCCTTCTGCATGCCCTCCTGGTAGAGGATGCTGCAGTTGCGGCCGGCATTCTTCGCACCATAGAGGGCGATGTCGGTCTTGTAGTAAAGTTCGCCCGGATCGTCGGCGTGCGATGCCATGCAGACGCCCATGGAAACGGTGACGGGGCCGTAGTTCACGCGGGTGCGCGAATTCTTGAACGGCGTTGCCTCGAGCGTGCGGCGGATGCGCTCTGCCATGTGCATGACCTCTTCCGAGGTATTGCCATCGACGATCAGCGCAAACTCTTCGCCGCCGGCACGGGCGACGAAGACATCGCGGCGCACGTTGGCGCGGATAACCGAAGCGACGGTCGCAAGGATCTTGTCGCCGACGGGATGACCGTAGGTGTCGTTGATTTTCTTGAAGTTGTCGATATCGGCAAGCACCAGAGCGGTGACGGGCTTCAATGCCGGATTGTCGAAAACGGCAGCGAGACGATCGTCGAAGGCGCGGCGGTTGGAAAGGCGCGTCAACGAGTCTGTATTGGCGATGCGTTTGTATTCATCGAGTTCCTTGCGGACCCGATCCATTTCCTGCGAGCGCTGGACGACATCCTCGACCGTTCTTTCGCCATGTGCCATCGTATCGCCGGTTGCTTCGGTGAGCAGCGTAATGGCGCTTTCGATGAGTTCGGCGCTGGCGGCGCTCTTGGAGTTCATGCGCTTGCAGGTTTCGCCAAGCAGCTTGTTGTAGCTTTCGAGTGACGTCTGCTCCTGGCGCAGAACGCGCAGAAGACCATCAAGCTCGCCGGTGATGCGGCTGTGGGCATCATCGAAGATAAGGGTCGGCGAATGAGTGAAGTACTGCGCGCCAAGCGCATCGAGCTCCTGCTGGGTAGCCTGGCCACCGAGGGCGGCGAGTTCGCGCGTCAGGGCAGGGTTGGAACCGATATAGGCCTCATAGAAGAGCTCGTAATTGCGCGGGATGGGCGCGACTCCCATTGAGCGCATGGCATAGGTGATCTGACCTGCCACATCCGGAACCTGCGCTTTTGGCGCTGCAGCCGCAGTCATTCGGCATACTCCTCAATGAGATTTCAAAGGCAATCTCATATTGGTTAGCTTAAATTCGTTGGGAAAGTATTAAAGAGATATATACCAAAGATGAGATGTGATTATTGTGGTTGCATTGCCCGGAAATACTATACCATTGAAATACAACGAGAATATGAATATCCCTCATATATGGCATTGTGTCGGCGCAAACCCGCTTTGCAAATTTTACGAGAATTGCTGACGTAAATCGTCTTCGACTGTCATCACTTTGTTGACAGTCGGTGTCGAAAATCCGCTCTTCTGTAAACGATGAAGACGGCGCACATTCCTTCTCAACGGGCCGGGAGCGGCCCAAACAGAAGGCATGAGATCATGGAAACGTCTCGTCATACATCGCCGACCATCCTCGCCGCCGCCGTTATCGCCGGCTCTGTATTCCTGCTGCAGGACAGCGGGTTTTTCGACGGTGCGTTTCGTACCGATATCCTTGCCAGCGTCAAGGCCGAAGACTCGCTGAGCCTCGCCAATGTTCAGGCGCTGGGCGGTATGGCTACGGCCCAGCAGATCGATCGGCAGAAGACGGGCGCCGTCCACTGACGGCGCTCAGCCGAGATTGAGTTCCTGGAAGAAGTCGTTGCCCTTGTCGTCAATGACGATGAAAGCCGGGAAATCCTCGACCTCGATCTTCCAGACAGCCTCCATGCCAAGTTCCGGATATTCCAGCACCTCGACCTTCTTGATGCAGTCCTGCGCCAGGCGTGCGGCAGGGCCGCCGATGGAGCCGAGATAGAAGCCGCCATGCTTCTTGCAGGCTTCGCGCACGGCGCGCGAGCGGTTGCCCTTGGCGAGCATCACCATCGAGCCGCCGAAGGACTGGAACTGGTCGACGTAGCTGTCCATGCGGCCGGCCGTGGTTGGGCCGAACGAGCCCGAAGCGTAACCGGCGGGGGTCTTGGCGGGCCCCGCATAGTAGACCGGATGGTTCTTCATGTATTCCGGCATGCCTTCACCCTTTTCAAGGCGTTCGCGGATCTTTGCGTGGGCCAGATCGCGGGCGACAATGATCGTTCCGGTCAGCGACAGGCGGGTCTTCACCGGATGCTTCGACAGCTCCGCGAGGATGCCGGTCATCGGTTGGCTGAGGTCGATGCGGACCATGGAGTCCGAAAGCTTGGACTGATCGGTCTCCGGCATATACTTGGACGGGTCGGTCTCGAGCTGTTCGACGAAGATGCCTTCGCGCGTGATCTTGCCCTTGGCCTGACGGTCGGCGGAGCAGGAGACACCGAGGCCGATCGGCAGAGAGGCACCGTGGCGCGGCAGGCGGATGACGCGCACGTCATGACAGAAATACTTTCCGCCGAACTGCGCGCCGACGCCCATCTGCTGCGTCAGCTTATGGATTTCCTTCTCCATCTCGATATCCCGGAAGGCATGGCCGCTTTCGGAGCCTTCGGTCGGCAGATCGTCGAGGTAGCGCGTCGAGGCGAGCTTGACGGTCTTCAGGTTCATTTCGGCCGAGGTGCCGCCGATGACGATCGCTAGATGGTAGGGGGGACAGGCTGCCGTACCCAGCGTCAGGATCTTCTCCTTGAGGAAGTCGATCATCCGGTCATGCGTCAAGAGCGACGGCGTGCCCTGGTAAAGGAAGGTCTTGTTGGCCGAGCCGCCGCCCTTGGCGACGAACAGGAAATCGTAGGAATCGACGCCTTCCTCGTAGATGTCGATCTGGGCGGGCAGGTTGTTCTTGGTGTTCTTTTCCTCGAACATCTTGAGGGGGGCGAGCTGCGAATAGCGCAGGTTCTTCTTCTCGTAAGCGTCCATGACGCCCTTGGCGAGCGCTGTGTAGTCGCCGCCTTCGGTCCAGACCCTGCGGCCCTTCTTGCCCATGATGATCGCCGTGCCGGTATCCTGGCACATGGGCAGCACGCCGCCGGCCGCGATGTTGGCATTCTTCAGAAGGTCGTATGCCACGAAACGGTCGTTGTCGGTCGCTTCCGGATCATCGAGGATCGAGGCGAGCTGCTGCAGATGGCCGGGGCGCAGCAAATGGTTGATGTCGGCAAAGGCGGTTTCAGCCAGAAGGCGGATGCCCTCAGGTTCAACCGTCAGGATGTCCTGACCCTTGAAGCTGTCGACAGAGACGTAGTCGCTGCTGATCTTGCGGTAAGGAGTGTTGTCATTGCCGAGCGGGAAAAGATCGTCAGCCATCAAATGGACCTTTCTTGGGAACGGGCATCACGCAGTCGGGGACGGTCTAAATCCCGACGGGGGGAAATGCAATTGGCAGCGATCATGAGGCCGGGACGGCGCGACAAAAAGCCCGCCCGGCATAACCGGGCGGGCCTCGACCTGAGAAAGTCAGACCAGATTAGAACGAACGCTGCAGGCGGAAGAAGCCGGTAACGCCGTCAACGTCTTCTTTGCCATTGTCGTGATCGTTGCTGATGTAGTTGACGGTGAACTTCGTCGCGAGGTTTTCGACGATCTTGTAGTCGAGCGTGACACCAGCGCGCCACTGGCTACCGCTATCGAAGTCACCGTTGGCGTCGGTATCGATATTGTCGGTGTACTGGACAGCCGGGGTGATGGTGAACTTGTCAGTTGCCTTGACGGCGTACTGAGCAGCAACGGACCATTCGCCGTTCTTGTAGTAGTTGTTTGGCTTGTCTGCATAAAGACCTGCCAGGCCGAAGGTGCCAGGACCGATGTCGGCGTACATGACGGCGCGGAGGGCGACCGATTCCGCGTCGACGTCGTAGGCAGCAAGAAGCTCTGCCTTGATGGCGCCGAACTTGCCACCGATCGCTCCGTCGATACCGATGTTGTTACCGCCGTGCTCGATGAAGCTCGTCAGTTCTTCAGCAGCGATACCAGCGTAGAAGTCGCCGGCTTCATACTGGTAGCGGATGGAGTTGAAGTTGGTGTTGTTGTTGATGGTTTCGGTTTCACCCGAGAAGTCGGCATCCCACCAGTTGACGAACTTACCGACGCGGAAGCCCGCGATGTCCATGTAAGCTTGATCGATATGGGTTTCGTTCTGGGAGCTATCGGTGAGATTGGCAGGGCCGTTCGGGCGGAAGTTCGCCTGATAAATGACAACGCCGGTGAGCGGACCGTATTCGGTGTCGCTCTTGGCCTGGAAGACCACCTGGCCACGGGTACGGACGTTCCAGTCTTCGCCGCCGCCGTTCTCAGCGATATCGCCGAAAGAGTAGTTGACGTCGAAACGGATGTAGCCGCCGATCTTCAGGCAGGTTTCCGTGCCGGGGATATAAAAGTAACCGATACCGTAGGCGTCGCAGACGCGAACATATTCGACCGGTTCCGGCTCGGCTGCGACGATAGCGTCGGCAGCCTGGGCGCCGGAAACCACTGCGAGGGCAGCGGCGGAGCCGAGAAGAAGGCTCTTGATATGCATAAACAATCTCCAATTCAAAGTTTCGAGCGGCCTGGGAAAACCATTCGGCATGTCCCAATCCCAGGTCGTGTTTTTATGAAGACGGTGGGGCCACCGACTTCGGCGGCGTGGCTACAGGGCGAAAAACACGGGAAAATAAAGACTGAATGACTTGAAGAACTTAAGTTCCGGTGTTGCCACAATGATACAGTATTCGCCATGGTGGGTTGCAGAAATGCAACTAAAACAACGCAGTCGTGCGCGGGCGATGGCATTATTTATGCATGCGTTATTTATGTAATTATAAAATAGTTAATCTGAATATTATTTCTTGGGCAGGAAAAAGATCTGTCGATTCTCTTTGAGATCGATTTTATTACATGCTCGTCATATCGCTCGACTAAGGCTGCGCCCGGGCATTCCCAGGCCCAACCCAGCCGACCAAAAGGCGAAAGGCTCGCGATTGACCTCTGCGAGCCTTTTTGTTTTTGTGCAGCTATTTCGCCCGCGAGACGGCTAGGGAGCGGGATGGGACCGCCGAAGGTTATTTCGGGCCGATCATCTGCTCGGGGCGAACGATCTCGTCATATTGCTCTGCGGTGACGAGGCCGCTTGCGAGCGCTTCTTCCTTCAAGGTCGTGCCGTTTTTGTGGGCGGTCTTGGCAATCTTGGCGGCGTTGTCGTAGCCGATCGTCGGGGCAAGAGCGGTCACGAGCATGAGCGAGCGTTCCAGACCGGCCTTGATATTGTCCTCACGCGCTTCGATGCCGACGACGCAGTTGTCGGTGAAGGAGACGGCTGCATCGCCGAGAAGCTGGACGGACTGCAGGAAGTTATAGGCCATTATCGGATTGTAGACGTTAAGCTCGAAATGACCCTGGCTGCCGGCGAAGGTGAGGGCGGCGTGATTGCCGAAGACCTGGGCGCAGACCTGGGTCATCGCCTCGCACTGCGTCGGGTTGACCTTGCCGGGCATGATCGACGAGCCCGGCTCGTTTTCCGGCAGCGCCAGTTCCCCGAGCCCGGCACGCGGGCCGGAGCCCAGCAGGCGGATATCGTTGGCGATCTTGAAGAGGGCGGCAGCCGCCGCATTGATTGCGCCGTGGCTGAAGACCATGCCGTCATGCGAGGCGAGCGCCTCGAATTTGTTGGGTGCCGTGACGAAGGGCATGTCGGTTATCCTGGCGATCTCCTCCGCCACCTTTTCGGCAAAGCCGACCGGTGCATTCAAACCGGTGCCGACGGCGGTGCCGCCCTGCGCCAGTTCATAGAGGCCGGGAAGCGTCAGCTCGATCCGCTTGATCGCGGCGCCGACCTGGGCAGCATAGCCGGAGAATTCCTGCCCGAGCGTCAGCGGCGTGGCATCCTGGGTATGCGTGCGGCCGATCTTGATGATGTGGCTGAACTCGACGACCTTCATGTCGAGCGCGGCATGCAGGTGTTTCAGGGCCGGCAGCAGATGACGGGTGATCTGCTCGGCGCAGGCGATATGCATGGCCGTCGGATAGGTGTCGTTGGACGACTGGCTCATGTTTACATGGTCGTTCGGATGAACGGGTTTCTTCGAGCCCATGACGCCGCCGAGCATTTCGATCGCGCGGTTCGAAATCACCTCGTTGGCATTCATGTTCGACTGCGTGCCGGAGCCGGTCTGCCAGACGACGAGCGGGAAATGGTCGTCGAGCTTGCCGTCGATGACTTCCTGAGACGCGTCGACGATTGCCTTGCCGATCGCTGGATCGAGCTGGCCGAGTTCCATGTTCACCCGAGCGGCGGCCTGCTTGACGATCCCAAGGGCGCGGACGATCGACAGCGGTTGCTTTTCCCAACCGATCTTGAAATTGCCGAGCGAGCGTTGTGCCTGCGCTCCCCAGTATCGGTCGCTCGGCACGTCAATGGGGCCAAAGGTATCTGTTTCGGTACGGGTCGGGGTCATGGCATGCCTTCCTGTCGCAGGCGCCGAGGCGCGTTTGTCCGAGGACGATATAGGTCCGAACGGCTTCGCGGAAAACCGGTTTTCACAAGATGAGAGCGCCTTAAGGCGGGCCTGTCGTGATTTTTATGACACTACCGAAACTTTATGCGCCGGGAGCGCGTTTCGGTCGCATGGTAACCCGGCGGAATTCGGTAAAAAATTAACTAATAATTTCATAATTTTGTGTGAACTAATCCTTGCCGGCGCGATTTATTGCGTAACATTAAGTTGTGCCGGAGCGACTGGTGCTCGAGGCCGGTTTCTGCCAATGGACCGGAAAAAGCCAGGCTATTTGAATTTTGAAGCGGGCTGTTCTGCCCGTGCCTAAGACAGCGTGATATTGGGACTGGAAGAAGCATGACATCGTTTTTCAAGGGTGCGGTTTCCGCACTGGCACTTTCCTGTGGCGTTGCGGCAATGGCCGCGCCCGCGCATGCCTATACGCTGATGGATCTGTTCCGCGGCCATCGGGAGCGCCCCCAGAGCACAATGTTCGGTACCCCGCGTCCTTATCAGCCGATGCCAGGCGATGCGCAGTCCGCTCCGCTGCCGAAGGTCACCGGTCCGCGCTACTATACCTACAAGCCGGATGCGATGCGTTTCGTCGATCTCGCCAAAGCGGCCGACCCGATGGTGACGGGGGCGGTTGCATCTGTTTCCGATCAGCCGGCCGTGGCGCCGGTGGTAGAGCGTCAGTTTCTGATCGAAGCGAAGGTGCGCGCCGATGTGAATGTCGCACAGGCGCTCGAGACCTATTACGGCAATGCCAAGAACCCCTTTGTCTGGTTGACCGGCACCGAGATCAACGACCGCGCCAAGGCGGCGATGAACCTCCTCGCCGGCGTCGGTTCGGTCGGCCTCGACCCAGCCGACTATGCTGTCGAGCAGCCGGCGATCGATCCCGCCAACCCCGATCCGGCCACCCGCGACCGCGCGCTCGCACAATTCGAGCTGCAGCTTTCATCGAAGGTGCTCGCCTATGTCCAGGATACGGTGCGCGGCCGTGTCGATCCGAACAAGCTTTCCGGCTACCACGACTTCAAGCGCAAGGTGGTCAATCTCGATCCGGTTCTGAAGCTCGCGCGCCTGAGCCCCGATGTCGGCGCCTATCTGGGCAGCCGCACGCCTGATGGCCCGCAGTTCGCTGCGCTGAAAGCGGAACTTGCCAAGCTTAATGCTGAAACGGGTGGCGACGAACCGATCACCATCTCGCTCAATGGGGTGCTGCACCCGGGCGAGAGTTCGCCTGAAGTCGCCAATATCGTCAAGGCGATCGATAAGCATGGCTCAGAGGCGCTGAAGGCACAGCACGTCGCGACGCTTGCCGCCTACACCGGCAGCTCCGAGTACTCGCCGGAGCTGGTTTCGCTGGTCGAGGATTTTCAGAAGGAACACAGTCTGAAGGCGGATGGTGTGATCGGCCAGGCGACTGTTCGCGTGATGACGGGCGGCGACAGCAACGCCTCGAAGATCGAAAAACTGAATGTTGCCATGGAGCAGGCGCGCTGGCTGCCGGACGATCTCGGCTCGCGCTACGTCTTCATCAATCAGCCGGCCTTCATGGTCTACTACCACAACGACAACAAGGAACAGTTGTCGATGCGCGTGGTGGTCGGCCAGAAAGAGCACCAGACCTATTTCTTCCAGGATCAGATCGAGACTGTCGAGTTCAATCCGTTCTGGGGCGTTCCGCAATCGATCATCATCAACGAGATGCTGCCGAAGCTGCGCGCCGATCCTAACTACCTCGACCGCATGGGTTATGAAGTGGCGGTCAACGGTCGCGCGGTTCCGTCTTCCAGCGTCGATTGGTACGGTTCGACAGCCAATGTCTCCGTGCGCCAGCCGCCGAGCGGCGACAATGCACTGGGCGAGTTGAAGATCCTGTTCCCGAACAGCCATGCGATCTACATGCATGACACGCCCTCGAAGAGCTTCTTCAAGCGCGACATGCGGGCGCTGAGCCACGGTTGCGTGCGTCTTGCCGATCCGCGCGCCATGGCGGCGGCTGTGCTCAACACGACCGTTGCGGATGTTGCGAAGCAGATCGCGACGGGTCAGAACAAGGCCGTGTCCGTGCCGCAGAAAATCCCGGTCTATATCTCCTACTTCACGGCCTGGCCGAACAAGGATGGCGTCGTTGAATACTTCAACGATGTCTATGACCGCGATTCCTACGTCGAGAAGGCTTTCGACGCGACGACCAAGGCGCGAGAAGCCCAGATCTGAGCCTCCTCAGACGGATTTCAAAAGGCGGTCTTCGGGCCGCCTTTTCTTTTGTGATGAAAGTTGTTCCGTGATCGGAGACCAAGACTCTCGCAAGAATGCCTAGCGAATTGTCGGGTGTTCCTGAAGTGCTATTGTCAGCATATGCGACACTTGGTTGGGCGTTCCCGGTGGATAGCGAAGGTATTCGCTTGTTCGCCCAGTAACTCTTATGAATTACTGTTTTCCTTCTCTAACAGCATGTATATCAAATTGCATTGCCTGATCTGAGCGGCGCTTGCAGGTGGCAGAATGGTCGGCATGGCGCGACCGCGCCTTGATCAGATTCTATCAGACTGCCGTGATGAACACAGACGATCCGAATGCTTCGAGTTCTTTGGAGAAGGAGAATGCCAATGGTTCGCGGTCTGCAATTGTTCGCTATCCTCGCCCTTTCCCTGGTGCCTGCGATGTCATGGGGGCAAGACAAGCAATCGGCGCCCGCCGCCCATGTTCCGTTACAAAAGACAATTGGACAGGCGAAACCTGAAATCGTTCCGTCGCTGATCGTTCTGAACTCCGACGGTGCGAGCCTGGCCGGGCAGACATTGACGCTGAACGGCGTCTCGACCAACGCAATCATCTTTGCCGATCGCCCGGTACGATCCGCCGGACATGCATTGACCACGCATCTTATCGAAGAATGGGCGGACGGCAGCGACAGCTTCGGGAAGGACCCGCCGAATGCAACCGTATCCGCCTTCAGCAAAGACGGAGCGACGATACGGGATGCAGTCGTGGTGCTGAAATCTCCCAAGCTGGAGGGCGAGCAACTGACCTTCGCTGTCGAGGTTTTGGAGGGAAGCCTCAATGGCGCTGACGGTCCGGCTTCCGTCTTCATCGACATCATCGGAATGCCGCGTACACCGCTGTCTTACGCAGGTGTCGCCCGCCGGACCGCTGCGCGCGGCGCCTGGTATGCAGGTGCCGCCGCCGCTGCAGAGACTTACCCGTACTACCATCCGTACGCGCCACGCTGCGGCTACTACCCCTATCCGCCCTGTTATTGAGAGCCCGCTGCAGGCGGTCTTCGGGCCGCCTTTTTCTATTCACGGGGTCGAGCGTTGGATGTCATGCCGCGAACGGCAATTCATCGCGGCCCTAAGCGGCCATTCGCAAGGAAGGCCTCACAATTCTTAATGCAGCCGATCAAGCGCCGTAATAGAGATCTTACGCGCAGGTCGCAGCCGTCCGTGATGTCTCCGGCAACCAAGCGCGAGCTTTCGACTAAGCAGCGTTTGCCAGGTCAGCCTGTCGCTTCTTACGCTCGGCCAGGTGCGCGATCGTCTCGCACTTCAAACGCCACAGTTGTGTGGCCGTGTTTCCGATCAACGTTTGTGGGACATGATAGCTTGCCAGATCGTTCTTGACGTTTCTCGACCAAAACAATTTATACGGCTCATTGCCGGCGCCAAAATCTACGTTCAGGCGCTTTTCAAAAGCGATCTTCATCCAAAATTCGTCCAGCACAAATCCAGGTGAATATTTCGCATATTGTGGGTCTGAATGGAACGCCGCAATAATCAGATCCATATGCGATACGGAGTAAGATGCTAGTTTCAATGCAATCGGCACTTTATCGATTACGATGGCGTAGACGCGCATCATTTGGATATTGTCGGGATCTGTGATCCACTTGCGCACAAAGTTTCGATATTCTTTTGACGTTATCCAGGGCCCGTGTTTGCCGACCCTCTCAGACCAGATTTTCTTCTGAGTGAACATCCACTCCATGAGTTCGATTGCATAGGTTGGATCGGTAACGGGATCGACTTCGATAAACTCGAAGTTGCCCATTTCAGAAAGCTTTTTCCGCTTCCGATTAAGCTGTTGGCGGGAGTTTGCACCGATTATCTTGGCATATGCATCCCAATTCGTCTGGTCCTGCAAATCGGCGAAAGGTGCGATGTCGGGCTCGCAGCCGAGGTTTCGCTTGCTTTTGATCAAGTGATCAAGAGTCGATCCAACCTTAACACATGGCATGCGGACAATATCGACCTTGGACAATTGCTCGATTGTCCGCCACGCCAACTTGAGGTTCTCTTGGTAATTCGACTGAGGATCAACCAGAACGTCCGTGGTTTGTCCAGCATCCGGCCCGAGCGGACGCATCATCCAGCATGGACCATTGCGATACCTTACCAAAGGAAAGACAAGGACCATCTTGCCTTTTTCGCGAACAACGATGCAGAAGAGTGAACGTCCGGCTGGGCGGGAAATTTCGTTCCAGCTATGGTAGGCGGTTGAATAACTTTGATAAAAGGAACCTTTGGCTTTAAGCCACAGTTCGTTCCATTCACGTTCCAGCTCTGTCATCTGGCTAATATCGGTAATGACGACGCAGCTTTGATCAGTAAAGCCGTTTAGATCAAGTGCTTTCATCTTTAAATTAAGTAATGAACGCAATCGCATTATGTTTTCTTCAATTTATCTGTAAATTTTACATGCCTAATGTATGCATAGTAACGCTTTGGTTTTATTTTACACCACGACTCAATGGCTTGTAATAAAAGCTTTTCTACGTGGTTAATAGATATGCGCTTGGAGGCCTACCAGGTGCCGGTGGCCAGCGTGAACGGCGACCATTCAACCAGATCGTAACGAATGGGCAGGGCGTCAGCACGCCACACGATCCGGCGCGGGCGGAAACGCCAGTAGCGCTCAGCACCTTCAAGGGATTGAGCGCCGGCGTGCTCGAGGCAGAGTTCCGCATCGCCGGTCATCTGCAAGAGACTGCCGGTCGAGAAATCCGGGAAGACAAGCCCGGCACGTGGATTGAGCGCGATGTTGCCGAGCGTATTGAAGAAGCGGTTCCCGGCGAAGTCCGGGATCGTCAGCCAGCCGTCCTCGCCGATCTGTACGAAGCCCGCGCGTCCGCCGCGATGGGAGACGTCCACCTGGCGGCCCCCGCGAAGGTCGGCATAGGTCGCGACGAAAAACGTGTCCGCCTGCGGTATCAGTGCGCGGGCGGCAGCGTCGAGCACGGAACTCTCCCGAGGCGGCACGGAAGACGGGGCCGCCGGATCACGAACGAACCGGAATTGCCGAAGCTGGATATATTTGGGGCAGTTTCCGAAGCTCTGTTCGACGGAAAGGTCGAAGCCATGCGCATGCCGGTGCACTTTGCCATTCAGCCGGTTGCGGCGCCGCGTGCCGAGATCGATGCCAAGCAGGCCGAGCGAGGCGCCGTCATCCATGCCAACTTCAGCAGGATCGGTGATATCCCTGTTCAACGCGACGGAGAGCGTCCCGGAATCCGGCGCATGCAGGAAGCCCGCCGGCCCGGAGCGAAGCGTGGCCCAGGCATTGCCGTCCTCGTCCACTGATCCCAGAACCACCATCTGCAGCAGGGGATAGAATTCCCTGTGCTGGTCGATCAGGTGGTCGCGCAGGACGCGGCGGCCGATCTCGTCCATTCGCGCTTCAATGCCGTACCGTTTCTGAAGAGCGATTTCGCCTTGATGCCAGGGCGATGCTGGCAAAGCCGAATTCTCCATCGCACACCTCCTCAGGCCGCCAATCCAACCGGCGTCCTCTGGAAATCGACAAAGCCAGGCAGTGCCTCTATCCGTTTCAGCCATACACGGACATTCGCATAGTCCTGGAGATCCACGTCGCCCTCCGGGGCACGCGCCACATAGCTGTAAAGCGCGATATCGGCGATCGTCGGCCCCGGAGCGGCGATCCAGTTGCGGCCGTCCAGGGCAGCCTCGATGAGCGCCAGAATAGCATGGGCGCGCGGGATCACCTCTTCCGGCCGATAGGGCGCGTTGAACACAGTGATAAGCCGCGCTTGCGCCGGTCCGTAAGCGATTTGCCCGGCGGCAACCGACAGCCAGCGCTGAATGGCGGCCGCGCCCTCAGGGTCTTCGGGCAGCCAATCGCTGTGTCCTGCCTTCTTCGCCAGATAGACGAGAATGGCGTTGGAATCGCAGATGATCACGCCATCGTCATCGAGCACCGGAACCTGCCCGAACGGGTTCATTTCGAGGAACGGTGCTTCCTTGTGTTCTCGCTTGGCAAGATCGACGAGAGCGAGTTCGTGCTCGATGCCGAGCAACGAGAGAAAGAGCCGCGCACGATGCGAATGGCCGGATAACGGATGATAGTAGAGCTTCATGTCTGCCTCCTGCGGAAGAATTGCAGGCTATGATGATTATTAAAGGCGGTGATGGTAAGAGTGAATTGTGGCAGTGGACTATTTCAGTTATCGAAATGATCAGCTTTAAGGAGGAGCTGTGATGGATCGCTGGCAGGCGATGCGCGTATTCGTGCAGGTGGTGGAAAGCGGTGGCTTTGCTCCTGCCGCCCGAGTGCTGCACATGAGTCCACCTTCGGTAACGCGAGCCATTTCCCAATTGGAAGGCCTGATCGGCACTCGCCTTCTCGTACGCACGACCCGTTCGCTGAAGCTGACCGCGGCGGGCGAGGGGTATGCCGCTGATTGCCGGCGTATCCTCGGAGAAATATCCGAGGCGGAAGCCAACGCGGCCGGCAGCTTCACCCAGCCGGCCGGTTTGCTCACGGTCACCGCGCCAGCACTTTTTGGGCGCATCCACGTGCTTCCGGTGATTCTGGATTTCCTCGATCGTTATCCTGCGATGCAGGTGAAAACCGTATTCGTGGACCGCGTGACCAATCTCGTAGAGGAGGGGTTGGACGTGGCCGTGCGCATTGCGGCGCTACCTGCCTCCGGACTTGTCGCCCGGCGCATCGGGTCCATCAGGCAGGTGCTTTGCGGCTCGCCGGACTACTTCGCTCGCCACGGCGAGCCGGAAATGCCGGAGGACCTTGCCGGGCATAGGATCATTGGGCGCGACGGCTTATTCGGCCATTCCGAGTGGCTGTTTGGGAAGGACAACAGTATCCGCGTGCCCGTCAGTGCCAGGCTGATCTGCAACACGAATGACGCAGCCATCGCAGCCGCGGTGGCGGGCTGGGGGCTTTCCCGTTTCCAGTCATACCAGGTTGCCCCCGAAATCGAGGCCGGCCGGCTGAAGATCGTGCTTGCGGACTACGAGCGCGAACCGGTTCCGATCCACATCGTGCATGCAGAGGGGCGCAAGGTCTCGGCTCGGGTGCGCGCCTTCGTGGATTTCGCCGTAGAGCGCTTTCGACAGCGCGTGGAGGTGAATGGCGTCAACTCGTCGTAATGCGGCGGCAGTTCGCGTGCCGTCAGCGGCCGTTCCCTGTGAACCCGGCTTCTATGCCAGCGAAGCCAGTGCAACTATACAGGCGTGAGTCGGTGCTGGAATTGATGTCTGCAGTGAATTACCAAGGACCTTCTACGCATGGCGTCCGAAAACGATTTTAAAGCGCTAGCCCTTATCGTGGCCTGTGCGCTTTTCATGGAGAATCTTGACGGTTCGATCATCGTCACGGCCCTTCCGCAGATTGCCAGGGCTTTTGAGACAAGTCCGATCGATCTCAGTGTCGCGGTCAGTTCCTACCTTCTCAGCGTGGCGGTTTTTATCCCGGCCAGCGGGTGGATTGCCGATCGCTTTGGTGCCCGCACTATCTTTCTCGCCGCCATCGCCGTCTTCACGCTGGCGTCCGTCCTATGCGGTCTGAGTCGTGGCCTCGCCGCTTTCGCTATTGTCCGCGCCCTGCAGGGGATCGGCGGAGCAATGATGGTCCCGGTTGGCCGCCTCGTACTCATGCGCAATGTTTCGAAAGCGGACATGGTCAGCGCCATGGCTTACCTCACTGTACCGGCAGTGCTTGGGCCCGTACTCGGCCCGCCTCTGGGCGGGTTCATCGTGACCTACGCATCCTGGAGATGGATTTTTTTCTTGAATGTCCCGATCGGCGTGATCGGCGCTTTCTTGGTCCTTCGGCTTGTTCCCAATCACAAAGAGGACGTGACGCCGCCCTTTGACCTGGCTAGGCTTCGCCTTGAGCGGCCTTGCTCTCGCGGGGCTTGTCTACAGCGTGGAACTGGCCAGTCACGGCGGCCTCTCTCCCGGCTTATCGGTACCGCTCCTGGTCGGCGCCGGCGCGCTTTTGCTCTATTTTCGACATGCCCGCGCCAGGGAGAACCCGATCCTCGATCTGAAGCTTCTCCATATCCCAACCTTCCGGCTATCGTTCTTTGCCGGAAACCTTTTCCGTATCAGTGCAGGCGCAATTCCCTTCCTGCTTCCCATGATGCTCCAGGCCGGCTTCGGTCTGACTGCCTTCAACTCCGGCGTCCTGACCTTCATCAGTGCTGTAGGTTCGCTTCTGATGCGGGTTCTTGCGGGTTACCTCCTGAAGGCGTTGGGGTTTCGGAGAGCCCTTGTTTTGAATGGCTTTCTATGTGCGCTGCTCATGCTGGCGCATGGCTTCCTGACGCCCAGCACGCCCGTATTGCTGATGCCCGCCCTGTTCTTCGCCGCCGGATTCTGTCGCGGCTTGCAGTACAACGGGATCGCAGCGCTGAATTTCGCGGACGTTTCCAAGGCGCAGATGAGCCGGGCCACCTCTCTCGCGAGCACTGCCCAACAGCTTTCACAAAGTCTCGGCGTCGCTACCGGCGCGCTGTTTCTGAGCGTGACGATTTTTGGGTTCGGTCAGGATCGTCTTGGTCCAGATAGCTTTGCACCCGCTTTTTCCGGAATAGCGATCATCGCAGCTCTTTCGGCTATCCTGTTTCTTCGGCTGCCAAGATCCGCTGGATCAGATGTGAGCGGGCACGGCGTCAAATAGCAACCGATAAGAGTTTTCGGATCAGTGTGCGTCCGACCGCCCAAATCGTGCAGTCACGCGCGGGCCAGTGACTGCGCCGCGCTAGTGACTTTTGAGGGGCCGGCCGCTTCAGCGGGAGACAGCTGCCGCGTTCGATAGCGCGAAATCACGAATGACGGCGTCGACGAGGTCGGGGGTCAGTTCGTCGTAGTGCAGGATGATCCGGTTCGGTCCGAGCGTTTCGACCGGTACGTCGGAATAGCCGAAGGGAACGGCGATCGATGGCACGCTGGCATTCCTGGCGACTGCAATGTCGTTGACGCTGTCGCCGATCATGACGCTGCGCGCCGGGGCTCCGCCTGCGCGTTCGATCGTGCCGGTCAGATGCCGCGCATCGGGCTTGCGGACCGGAAAGGTGTCGCCGCCGGTGATGGCGTCGAAATAATGAGTCAGATGGAGCTTGCGGAGAAGCGTCAGCGCCAGCGATTCCAGCTTGTTGGTGCAGACCGCGAGCTTGTAGCCGTTCGCTTTCAGCGCATCCATCGCGGCGACCAGGCCGGGATAGGGCTGGGTGTGCCCGGGCATCGTATCGGTATAGTGAGCAATGAAGCGCTCCAGCAGCGGCGGAAGTTCGTTCTCCGAAAGCGGGTGGCCACGAAGCTTGCATGCACGCTCGATCATCACCCTGGCGCCGTGGCCGACGAGATGGGTGAGGTCGGCATAAGTCACCGGTGCGAGATCAAGTGCGGCGATCGTGTGATTAAGGCTTTCGACGAGATCCGCATGCGTATCGAGCAGCGTGCCGTCGAGATCGAATACGACAAGGGGAGGGGTCAAGGAAATCGCCTCTTTGTGGAAAACGGTCGCCCCGGAGTAGGTGATACGCATGGAAAAAGCAACGCCAAGACTATGATCCACAACGCCGCAGCCAGGTGCTTTCGCATTTCAGTTTGCTGGTATTATTTTATCTTTCGTTCGCCTTAGGAGGCGTGTAAACAGCACAACCAACGAAACAAGCGGAGTAAGCGGCGCATGGATGCCCGCGAAATGAAGATCAAGGCCGCCGAGGCGGCTCTTGCCCATGTCGAGAATGGAATGCGCCTCGGAATCGGCACGGGGAGTACGGCCGAGGAATTCGTCCGCCTGCTTGCCGAAAAGGTCGCCGGCGGGCTGAGGGTCGAGGGCGTTCCGACCTCGGAACGCACGGCGCGGCTTTGCGTCGAACTCGGCGTGCCACTGAAATCGCTCGACGAACTTCCGGAACTGGACCTGACAATCGACGGCGCCGACGAAGTGGACCCGGCGCTGCGCCTCGTCAAAGGCGGCGGCGGCGCGTTGCTGCGCGAGAAGATCGTGGCGGCGGCTTCGAACCGCATGATCGTGATTGCCGACGAGACGAAGCTGGTCGAGACGCTTGGCCGTTTTCCGCTGCCGATCGAGGTCAATCCGTTTGGTCTCGTTTCCACCCGGATGGCGATCGAAAAGACGGCTGCGAGGCTCGGCCTGACCGGCAGCCTTGTGCTTCGCCAATCCGGTGACGGAGAATTCACGACAGACGGCGGCCACTACATCATCGATGCATCTTTTGGCCGCATTCCTGATGCAGACGCGCTTTCGAGCGAGCTGAATTCCATCCCCGGTGTCGTTGAACACGGACTTTTCCTCAATATGGCGGCACTTGCGATCATCGCAGGTCCAGCGGGTGCGCGCACGCTGCGGGCGAACAGATAACAGGAGCATTGAGAAGCATGAAGAAATTTGCAGGTCTTGGCCGGTTTGCCGCTGCGACGGTTATTCTTTCCGGTATCGCTTTCGGCTCGGCTGCGCAGGCGCAGGAAATTTCGGATGAGCAGTTGAAGGCGGCGCGCGCGGCCGTTGCGGCCATCGGCGCGACGGCTCAGTTCGACAACATCCTGCCGGGCCTTGCCGAACGCCTGAAGGCTGGTCTCATTCAAGATTCGCCGAACTACGAGGACGTGATTAGCTCGACGGTCGACGCCCAGGCGCTTGCGCTGGCGCCGCGCCGCGCCGATCTCGAAAAGGAAGCGGCAACGAACTACGCAAAGGCGTTCACTCTCGACGAGCTGAAGGCAATTGCCGATTTCTATAACTCGCCCGTCGGCAAGAAACTGCTGAGGGACGGCCCGATCGCATCGCGCGAAACCAACAGGGCGGCCGATATCTGGGCACAGGGCATCGCTCGCGATCTCCAGCAGAAGGCTAGTGCCGAGCTTAGCAAGGTGATCAAGGTGCAGCCGGTCCCCGAGACCGCGCCAGCGGCAAATGCACCGGCTGCGGCTCCGGCCGCCAAGCCCTGACCCGACGAGCACAAGCGTGAAAGCCCGGCATCGGCCGGGCTTTTGTTTTTGCCCGCGCAGAACCTATATCCATTGAACCACCCCACGCCGATTCCATCCGGAGCATACTTCCATGTCTTCATTTGATTACGACCTCTTCGTCATTGGCGGCGGTTCGGGAGGCGTCAGAGGCGCACGCGTTGCCGCTTCGCTTGGCAAGAAGGTGGCGATCGCGGAGGAGTACCGCTACGGCGGCACGTGCGTCATCCGCGGTTGCGTTCCGAAGAAGCTGTTCGTCTATGCCTCGCAGTATCACGAGCATTTCGAGGATGCGGCCGGTTTCGGCTGGACGGTCGGCGCAAACTCTTTCGACTGGAAGAAGCTGGTCGCCGCCAAGGATGCTGAAATCGAGCGACTGGAGGGGCTCTACAAGAAGGGGCTGTCGAACGCGAATGCGGAAATCCTCGAAACCCGTGCGGAACTCGTCGACGCGCATACGATCCGGCTGATAAAGACGGGGCAGACTGTCACCGCCAAGACCATCCTCATTGCGACCGGCGGCCGGCCAAACCCGCATGCGGCATTGCCCGGGCATGAGCTTTGCATTTCCTCCAACGAGGCTTTTCATCTTGAAGAGTTGCCGAAATCGATCGTGATCGCTGGCGGCGGCTACATCGCCGTGGAGTTCGCCAACATCTTTCATGGACTGGGTGTCGAGACGACACTGATCTATCGCGGGGCGGAGATTCTTTCGCGCTTTGATCAGGATCTGCGCCGCGGCCTGCACGAGGCGATGGTTGCCAAGGGCATCCGTATCCTCTGCCATGATGTCCTAGAGAAGGTCTCGGAAGCCGAGGGCGGGCTTGCCGTCGAGACGCTGAAGAACGGTACGCTGCATGTAGGCGCCGTGCTGCTGGCGCTCGGACGCGATCCGAACACCGAGGGCCTCGGGCTCGAAGCGGCAGGCGTGAAGATGAATGAGCGCGGCGCGATCGTGGTCGACGAATATTCGCGAACGAGCGTCGACAACATCTATGCGCTCGGTGACGTCACCGACCGGGTACAGCTCACCCCGGTCGCCATCCATGAAGCGATGTGCTTCATCGAGACCGAATACAAGAACAATCCGACGAAGCCGGATCACGACCTGATCGCGACGGCTGTGTTCTCCCAGCCCGAGATCGGCACGGTCGGCCTTTCGGAAGAGGAGGCTGCCAAGCGCTACAAGGAGCTCGAGGTCTATCGTGCCCAGTTCCGGCCGCTCAAGGCAACGCTGTCGGGACGGGCAGAAAGGATGCTTATGAAGCTGATCGTCGATGCCGAGAGCAGGAAGGTCGTCGGCGCGCATATCCTCGGCCATGATGCCGGCGAGATGGCGCAGATCCTCGGGATCACCCTGAAAGCCGGATGCACCAAGGACGACTTCGACCGCACCATGGCACTTCACCCGACCGCGGCGGAGGAACTCGTCACCATGTATGCGCCGAGCTATCGTATCCGCAACGGCGAGCGGGTCTGACGCACGCCTTGCGAGGCTTGCAGGTCACCAACAAACCAAAAGCCGCTGCGCGTTCTCCGGAACCCGCAGCGGCTTGACTATCCTGAATTTGCAACGCTCTTAGTTCGTCAGCCGCAGAGCATTGCCGCCGCTGGTCGCCTTGACGAAGAGATGCGTCATGGCATTTTCCATATCGTCCTCCGGACCGACTTCGAAGAACAGATCGTCGGAGGCACATTCCTGCAGCTTCGTTTTGATCTTGCTGGCGAAGATGTTCTTCATGTGGTTTTCCCAGATATCGTCGCCCGTTAGCGGGATATAGGTGGTGTAGAGCACTGCCATCTTGATGCCTCGGTTCTTCAGAGCCGTGCAGTATTTGGTGTCGATCGGCTCCAGGCAGCGGCCTTCGCCATCATACCAGTTTCCGCCGCAGGTGCCGCCGGGCTTGAGACTGTCGCCGACGCCATCCGTCACGAAATAAACGATCTTCTGCGGGTCGGCGGCGCTCGATCCGGTGCCGCCATCGCCGCTGATTTCCTTGCCGATCGCTGTGAGCGCGGTGTCGAAACTCGTAAGGGCATTGTCGTTGAAATGGTCGTGGTCTGTGGTCATCAGGCCGACATTGCCGACGGCCTTGGAGGCGCTTGCCATGTCAACGGTCAGTGACGTCACTTTCTCGATGCGGTAGCCCGGCTCGAGCGCATAGCTGCCGAAGCTGTAGGCGGCGATGTGATACTGATCGGCACTCGCCGACGCCGTGTTTACCTTGTCGATCAGGGCTTCCGCCGCTTTCGAGACGACGTCGATACGCAGCGTTACGTCGTTGTTGCGTGCCGCGATATAGGTACTGTCCGGATTTTCGTTGAACTTTCCGTTGCTCCCGTAGTAGCCGATATGGCAGGCAAGTGCGCAGGCACGACCGCCATTGGCGCCCGTGATCGCGCTCAGTCGGTCCATTTCCGTCTGCGTCGCAGCGATACCCATCGAGGGCGTGTTGTCGAGCAGCATGTAGAAATTCGTGTAGCTCTTGCTCTGTGCGCCGTAGACGGCGGTGGCCGCGCCGGACACCTTAATGGAGTCCTGCCCGAGCACCCGCATGAAGGTCGTCGGGATCTGCGCCGTGAATGTTGTGGTCGATGTGACCTGACCGTTCAGCCGGGCAACCTTGAGGTCGACGTCGATCGGCATGTCCGAGAGTTCGGCGCTGGTGGTGGAAGAGGAGCGCTGGGCAAGGAAGAAGGCTTTTCCATCGTTCTCGGCGATCGTCACTTCGCCATCCTCAGTCATCGCCTGATAGGCCTTGTACCCGGCCGAGCCTTCTGAAATTGCTCCCAGCGCCGCAGAGTCGGCCACATCCATCAAATCGGATCGAACGCTCAACGCATGGCCGTAATCGACCGCCATTCCAGCGGCGCCGACTATCGGCACAAGAAGTACGGCGGTCAAAATGCCGAAATTGCCGGACTTATCTTTTAAGAAACTTCCCAAAACACGCATAATATAATTACAACCTGAAATTCCGTGACTATCTCAAATGGAGATAAAATCCTCCTTAATGCCCTTGGGAGATTTCTCTGCATCGGTGCGAATCTGACGATTGTCATACATTGGGGAATTGAGAGGCCTGTCGGGCGGGTTAAGCGGCTATGCAAGGCGGCCGTTAAGGTTTATAAGCCGCTCACTTTTCAGCGCGTAGCCCGGCAGACGACCGCCGTGGCAAGGACAGGTGATTGACATGGCACAGAATTGGACCCCGAGCAGCTGGCGTGACAAGCCGATCCAGCAGGTTCCGGATTATCCGGACCAGGCCGCTTTGGCGGCAACGGAAGCCCAGCTTGCCAGCTATCCACCGCTCGTCTTTGCCGGTGAGGCGCGGCGTCTGAAGAAGGCGCTTGGCAATGTTGCCGAAGGCAACGCCTTCCTGCTGCAGGGCGGCGATTGCGCCGAGAGCTTTGCCGAACACGGCGCCGACACGATCCGCGACTTCTTCCGGTCGTTCCTGCAGATGGCTGTCGTACTGACGTTCGGAGCACAGCTGCCCGTCGTCAAGGTCGGCCGTATCGCCGGACAGTTCGCCAAGCCGCGCAGCAATTCGCACGAGACGCAGGACGGCCAGACGCTTCTGACTTATCGCGGCGACATCGTCAACGGCACGGAGTTCACCGAAACCGCCCGCACGCCCGATCCGGAACGCCAGGCCATGGCTTACCGCCAGTCGGCGGCGACGCTGAACCTGCTGCGTGCTTTCGCGATGGGTGGCTATGCCAACCTCGAAAACGTGCATCAATGGATGCTTGGCTTCGTCAAGGACAGCCCGCAGGGCGAGCGCTACCGCAAGCTTGCCGACCGCATCAGCGAAACCATGGATTTCATGAAGGCGATCGGCATTACCGCGGAGAACCAGCCGAGCCTACGCGAAACGGACTTCTTCACCAGCCATGAGGCGCTGCTTCTCGGCTACGAGGAAGCGCTGACCCGCGTCGACTCGACCTCCGGCGACTGGTACGCGACATCAGGCCACATGGTCTGGATCGGCGACCGCACGCGCCAGGCAGACCATGCGCATGTCGAATACTGCCGCGGCATCAAGAACCCGATCGGCTTGAAGTGCGGCCCGTCGCTGCAGGCGGACGATCTGTTGAACCTGATCGACATCCTGAACCCGGCGAACGAAGCTGGCCGTCTGACGCTGATCTGCCGTTTCGGCTACGACAAGGTGGCGGACCACCTGCCGCGCCTCATCCGCGCGGTGGAGAAGGAAGGCCGCAAGGTCGTCTGGTCCTGCGATCCGATGCACGGCAACACGATCACGCTCAACAACTACAAGACGCGTCCGTTCGAGCGCATCCTGTCGGAAGTCGAAAGCTTCTTCCAGATCCACCGCGCCGAAGGTTCGCATCCGGGCGGCATCCATGTCGAAATGACCGGCAACGACGTGACGGAATGCACCGGCGGCGCGCGCGCGGTGACGGCCGGCGACCTGCAGGATCGCTACCACACCCATTGCGACCCGCGCCTCAACGCCGACCAGGCGCTCGAGCTTGCCTTCCTGCTTGCCGAGCGGATGAAGAGCGGCCGCGACGAGAAGCGCATGGTCGCCAACGGCTGATCGCTTGAAAATCGGAACAAGAGAAGCCCGGCCGAGTGCCGGGCTTTTTGTTCGCCCGCCGCGACCGCATCAAAATCCCTGACACTCTGCTTCAAGCAATTGGATTTGACGCAGCCGCAGGCAGCCGCCAGTCTTGCCGTCTATCGAGAAACGGGGGCTTGCATGGTGAGGGACTATACGGGCGGCTGCGGCTGCCGGGCGGTGAGGTTTCGAAGCAGAAACGAACCCGGCCGGTGGTCGGCTGTCATTGCTCGCAGTGCCGGCGGCAGACGGGACTCTACTATGCGTCGTGCGACGTGCCGCTCGACGGTCTGACGATCGAAGGCGAAAGCGCGATCCGCTGGTACCGGTCGAGCGAGACCGCCGACCGCGGCTTCTGCGTCAATTGCGGCTCGGCGCTGTTCTGGCAGAGAAAGGGATCGCCGATGGTATCCGTCATGGCGGGCGCCTTCGACCAGCCGAGCGGCCTTGCCTTCGGCTATCACATCTATTGTGCCGACAAGGCTGACTTTTACCAGATCAGCGGTGACGCGCCGCAATACGCCAAGGGTATCTGAGCGGCGGTCGCAGCGGTGCCGGTGATTCCATCGCATTCCCGTCACACTTGTCACTCCCGTCTTGTCGATGTCCGGGGTTAAGCTTGCCGGCGAATGTTCCTTGTTACCACGGTAGGCGATTGGGATGCCCTTGTTGAGGAAGAGCTTCCGCCTACATGCCGCCGGGTAACCTGCCGTCCATCCTTGCCTCAGACGGGGCAGGCCATGACAGTCACAGGAGAGACCGATGCAAGAGGCCCTTGTCGTTCGCCGCGAGACGCATATTCCGGCGCCGCCGGCCGCGGTGTTTGCCCTTTTGACCGATCCAGAGAAGATCTTGCGCTGGATGGGAACGGAAGCCCAGATCGAGCCGCAGCCTGGAGGGCTCTATCTCGTCAACGTCACCGGCGCTCGCTTTGCCCGCGGTTCATTTCGCGAGGTGGTGCCGGTGCACCGGCTGGCCTATAGCTTCGGCTGGGACGGCAGCGAGATCGTGCCGCCGGGATCGAGTCTGGTCGAGATCGACTTGGTCGAGCAGCCGGACGGAACGCTGCTGCGCTTGACCCATACCGGCCTGCCCAATGCCGCGCAATGCGCTGGCCATGCGGAAGGCTGGGCGCATTACCTCAAGCGGCTGACCGAGGTCGCAGCCGGGCGCGATCCCGGTCCGGATCCCATGCATGGCAGATATGACTAATCTCCGCTCCTGAACTCGCGGTACCCGAGCCGATGCCCTTCGAGGGGCGGCCTTACGCTGACGGATGACAGCTAACGTCCGCGGTGGCATGATCTCCGGCATGGATCTGCCCGCGCCCCTTGCCTGGCTGGTCGACGAGGCCGGCGCCTCGCCTGGCCCTGATCGGTTCCTTGCCCAACTTGGCGGCCGCCTGCTGGCCGACGGCCTACCGCTTGCCGGTGGAGCCCTGACGCTCGCGGTACCGCATCCGATCATCGCCCGACGCACCTGGCTGTGGCGGGCGGAGAACGGGGCGGTGATCGAGGCGCTGGGGTTTAACGACGGTCCGTCCAGCCAAGCTGGACGTGACTGGCTTGCCGGGCTTGGGCACGTGCGGGAGGAGATAGTCGGGCCGGCGCCGAACAGTCCCATGCTGGGCTGGGCCGGAGCCCAGCCATTCGACGCCGCCGAGGTCCGCCGGTTGCGCCAGGTTGCGCGTTTTGCAGCAGCCCCCTTGGCCGCCTTGGCCGCGCGGTCGGAACTGGCAACGCTGCTCGAGGCCTATCTCGGCCGGCGCAGCGCCGCCCGCGTGCAGGCCGGCGCGCTGGGCCGCGGCACCGGAGAGACCATCCATGCCGTGCTGCTCTGTGCCGATCTGCGCGACTTCACCGCCTTGTCCGAGGCGACGGAGCCGGCGGCAATGATTGCTGCCCTCGACGCCTGGTTCGAGCGCGTCACCGGGGCGGTGCACGCGTTCGGGGGCGAGGTGCTGAAGTTCATCGGAGACGGCGTGCTGGCGATCTTCCCTGTCACCGGCGTTCCAGGCGACGCGTGCGAAGCGGCGCTCCGCGCGGTTGCCGCCGCCCGCGCCGGCATGGCCCATCTCGATGCGGCACGGCAGGCGCAGGGACTGCCGCCGCTGCCCTTTGGCGCGGCCCTGCATTTCGGGGAGATGCTGTGGGGCAATATCGGCGCGGCCGACCGGCTGGATTTCACTGCCATCGGCCCGGCGGTCAACCTGGTGAGCCGGCTCGAAGGGCTGTGCAGGCCACTTGGCCGCAGCGTACTCATCTCCGGCGCGGTCGCTGCGGAGACGACAACGGCGTTGATTCCCTTGGGCGAGCACTTGTTGCGCGGCATTGCCGAACCCTGCGCGGTCTTCACGCTGCCGGAGGATTGAACTTCGTCAGCCAGGGTCGAGCGGTTCAAGCCCCTTTCGCCGCCAGCGCAGCGTTCAGGTGCTGGACGTCTTCCCGCAACGCGGCGATCTCGGTCAGAACGCGCATGTCGATCTTCTGGTGCAGCGACAGAACCTCCAATTCGGATTTGAGGTTCACCTCGTAATCCTTGGCCGCCTCGAAGCGGTCGCGCTCGGCTTGCCGGTTCTGCGACATCATGATGATCGGCGCCTGGATGGCGGCGAGCATGGAAAGAATCAGGTTCAGGAAGACGAAGGGGTAGGGATCAAAGGCGCCCGTCACGAGAATGATCGTGTTGATCACGGTCCAGATCGCCAGGAAGGCAAGGAAGCAGATGATAAAGGACCATGAGCCGCCGACCCTTGCGATGCCGTCGGCGACGCGTTCCCCGAAAGATGCCTCAGCCGCAATAACCGCGTTGACATCCGTAGAGATGATCTTGCGCTCGTGCGCCCTCTTGAGAATTCGCTTTTCGATATCGCCGAGGTCCTCGATTGGCTTGTCGAAATGCAGGTGAACGAAATCCGAGAAATTATGCATGCCTGGCTCCGATACGTGATCGTTTTGGAGCCAGTATTATACCTCGCGGCCAAATTGCAATGCGGCCGGTTTCAGACCGTCACGAGCCCCTGCTTGCTAGCAGGTCGTACTGCGGGAAGAAACGCTCCAGCGTCCGCGCCTTGCCGAACATGATGTCGTGCTGCAGGTAGCGGTAGTCGCGCACCAGCGGATCGAGCTTCTTCTGATCGAGCACCCAGTCCGGCGTCACCTTGTTGTCACGTGTCGCGAGCTGGTAGCGGTCTATGATGTTGTATTTCTTCTGCACGCGCCCGAGGAGGCCTGTGTAGAAGGGGTGCTCGAAACCGGCGAACTTGAGGAGATTATAGGGGATCAGCGAGGGGCTGATCGTGCCGACATTCTCCTTGACGCCTTTCCTGTTGGACCAGATGACCAGCGGCGTTTCATGTTCGCGCTTCATGACGTCGAGCGAAGCCCTGCGTGTGGCCACCATATCCGGCATGTAGCCGGCGCTCATGTAGGTGTTGCCGAGCGGTGGCAGATGGTCTCCCCAGAGGACGATGATCGTTTCGCGATTTCGCTTCGACGCCCAGTCCATCAGCTTCTTCAGACTGTCGTCAGCTTCCTTCACGCCCTGCGTATAGGTCGCAAGCGTCGCGCGGTCGGCGTCGGGGATGTTTCCGTGGATGTCGATCGTGTTGCGCGCATAGCGGCCCGGCTCATAGGGCCCATGCCCCTGCAGGGTGACTGCGAAGAAGAAGAATGGCTGATCGAGGCCGTCGCCCTCGCGCATGATCTCCTTCATCAGGGAGTCGTCGGAGGCAAAGAGGCCGCGCTTTTCCATCGGCGGCATCGTCTCTTCGGTGCGGAATTCCTCGAAACCGAAATCCTTGTAAACCTGATTGCGGTTCCAGAACCAGCCACTGTAGGGATGCAGTGCCCGCGCCGTGTAGCCTTGCCCGCGGAAGAACGTCGCAAGTGACGGGACGTCGTGGCGGAGATACTGCTGATAGGGGATGCTGCCATAGGGCAGGAACGCGTTCGAAAAGCCGGTCAGTGCTTCAAACTCGACATTGGCGGTCATGCCGCCGAACTCCGGCGAAAACACGTGCCCGGACTGCATGGCACGGATATTCGGCATCGGATCGGCGCTGAAGGAAACGTTCGTGAGCCGCGTGGGGTCCCAGAACGACTCGCTCATCAGCATGATGACGTCCGGCTTTTCCCGCGGGCCGGCCAGGTAGCCGAAATTGCGCGCGGGGATCGCGTCGAGCGCCTCGGCGTTGAGACCGGCCGGGACGGCGACATCCGCCATTGGGACATTGAAGAGGAAGGCCAGGATGAAGCCGTTGTTGCGGTAGTTCTCCTTCTGGTCCCACATGATCGGCACGACCTGCAGGCGGTCGCGGATATAGGAATACTGCGAATAGTCCATCAGCGAGCAGAAGGCGGCGATGACAGGCACCCCGAGGCAGAGGCGCCGCAAGCGTGCCTGCGCGGAGAGCTTCGGGAAGTTACGCCAGGCATAACGCCATGTCAGGAAGAGACCCGCAACGGAAAGCGCAAGGCCGATGACGAGCGCTACGGCCATCCACGGTCTGTCGCGCACCATCACCGGCAGCAACTCCATGATCTGCCGGGTGAAGAGCACGTCCGACGGATAGAACGGATCGGAGAGAAAGTGCTGCTTCTGGTTGGAGACGAAAGCAGGGATCACGATAAGCGGTACCAGGATGAATACGGACTGGTAGCGCCGTCCGAATGCGGCATCGAGGGTCAGCATCACGATCGCCAGCATGGCGACCGTCGTCATGCCGGGCCGGGCTGTCGATGTCAGGAATTCGCCGACATCGGTGAGCGTGCCGCGGGCGATCCATTCGACGCTAATCGTGCTGAGGAGGGCAACGGATAGGGAAAATGCTATGCCGATCGCCGCGCGTGCTGTGGGAGATTGCACGCTCGACCCGAAACCAGCAACTCTTCGTGCCTGCGCGGACTTCAATACCAACGCGATCAACGTCAGACTCCAATGTCATAAAAGCTTCATCTCAATGTCACATGTCCGTCATGAACGGTAGATGAACCCTGACGTTCCGCAATGGTTTCGCTTTTTTGCCCGACTTAGTCCGCGGCTTTTCATGGCACGGCGATTGCAGCGGCAGCCGGTGCGCGCTAAATGAATGACATGACACAGGAAAACGCGCCTTTGAATACGCTCCACATTGCCGTTGCCCAGTTGAACCCGACGGTCGGGGATGTGGCCGGAAACCTTGCCAAAGCCCGCGAAGCACGCGCCGACGCGGCCCGCCAGGGCGCGCATCTCTTGCTTTTGACGGAGCTTTTCATTTCCGGCTATCCGCCGGAAGACCTGGTGCTGAAGCCGGCATTCTTGAGAGCCTGCCAGAAGGCGGTCGAAGACCTCGCGGCCGACACCGCGGACGGCGGGCCAGGCGTCATCGTCGGCTTCCCGCGGCAGGGCGAGACCGGGCGCCACAATTCCATCGCGGTTCTCGACGGCGGCAAGATCCTGGTACTGCGGGACAAGGTCGACCTGCCGAACTACGGTGAATTCGACGAAAAGCGCGTCTTTTCGGAAGGAACGATGCCGGGACCAGTCAATTTCCGCGGCGTGCGTCTCGGCGTGCCGATCTGCGAGGAGATCTGGAACGATCTCGGCGTGTGCGAAACGCTCGCCGAAAGCGGCGCGGAAATCTTGCTCGTCCCGAACGGCTCGCCCTACTATCGCGGCAAGGTCGACGTGCGCCATCAGGTGGCGCTGAAGCAGGTGATCGAAACGGGCCTGCCGCTGATCTTCGCCAATCAGCTCGGCGGCCAAGACGAGCTCGTCTTCGACGGCGCGAGCTTCGCCTTCAACGGCGACAAGACGCTCGCCTTCCAGATGAGCCAGTTCGAAACGGCATTGGCCGTCACCACTTGGAGGCGCGGCGAGGACGGATGGCGCTGCGCCGAGGGTCCGATGTCGCGCATTCCCGAACTCGACGAGGCCGATTATCGTGCCTGCCTGCTCGGGTTTCGCGACTACGTGAACAAAAATGGCTTCAAGAACGTCGTGCTTGGCCTGTCGGGCGGGATCGACTCGGCCATCTGCGCAGCGATTGCGGTCGATGCGCTCGGCGAGGAGCGCGTCCGCACGGTCATGCTGCCTTACCGTTACACCTCTGCCGATTCGCTGAAGGATGCGGCGGATTGCGCCAAGGCGCTTGGTTGCCGTTATGACATCGTGCCGATCGAGGAGCCGGTGAAGGGCTTTACCGCGGCGCTGTCGGAACTCTTCGAAGGTACGGATAGCGGCATCACCGAGGAAAACCTGCAGAGCCGTGCACGTGGCACGATCCTGATGGCGATCTCCAACAAGTTCGGCTCGATGGTCGTCACGACCGGCAACAAGTCGGAAATGTCGGTCGGCTATGCGACCCTCTACGGCGACATGAACGGCGGCTTCAATCCGATCAAGGACCTCTACAAGATGCAGGTCTATGCGCTGGCGCGCTGGCGCAACAGCCACGTGCCGCCGGATGCGCTGGGTCCTTCGGGCGTGGTGATCCCGCAGAACATCATCGACAAGGCGCCGTCCGCCGAGCTTCGTCCCGACCAGACGGACCAGGATTCGCTGCCGCCTTATCCCGTGCTGGACGACATTCTCGAATGCCTGGTTGAAAAGGAGATGGCGGTGCGGGAGATCGTCGCGCGCGGACACGACGTCGAGACCATCCACCGCATCGAGCACCTGCTCTATCTCGCCGAATACAAGCGCCGCCAATCGGCTCCGGGCGTGAAGATCACCAAGAAGAATTTCGGACGTGATCGCCGCTATCCGATCACCAACCGGTTCAGGGACCGGTAACAAGAATCCGGGAGGATGTATGCGCAGTTCGGTCGAGATCTACAACATCCGCACCGGTAAAAGCCGGGTTGTCTTTCAAACGGATCAGCTGATCGAGGCGCCGAATTTTTCGCCGGATGGCGGCTATCTGCTGGTCAATGGCGATGGGCTGCTTTATCGGCAGAGGCCGGATGGAGCTGGCGGGCTGGAGAAGGTCGATACCGGTTTTGCAGTCGCCTGCAACAACGATCACGGCATCTCCGCGGATGGCACGATGATCGCCATCTCGGACAAGACGGAATACGGCAAGTCATGCATCTACGTCCTGCCTGCGGCTGGCGGCACGCCGCGTCAGGTCACGCAGAACCTGCCCTCCTACTGGCACGGCTGGTCGCCCGATGGCCGGCATGTCGCTTATTGCGGTATCCGCGACCAGGTTTTCGACATCTACACGATTTCCGTAGATGGTCGCGAGGAAACGCGCCTGACGCATGGCGAGGGGCGCAATGACGGCCCCGACTGGTCGGCCGACAGACAGTGGATCTATTTCAATTCCAGCCGTACCGGGCTCATGCAGATCTGGCGCATCCATCCGGACGGAACGGGTCTCCAGCAGGTGACGCATGACAATTACGGCAACTGGTTTGCGCATCCGTCGCCCAAGAACGACAAGGTGCTGATCCTGTCCTACGATCCTGATGTCTTCGACCATCCGCGCGATCTTCATGTGCGGCTGCGGCTGATGGACATGGACGGCGGCAATCTGACCACGCTTTTCGAACTCTTCGGCGGGCAGGGCACGATCAATGTGCCGTGCTGGTCACCGGAAGGTGATGAATTTGCCTATGTGCGGTATTTCCCGGTGGCTTGATCGGGACAGCAATCCGGGAGATAGAGACTGCCGTCAGGTGCCTGCTTCAAGCAGGAGAATCGGGAATCCGGTGTGAGACCGGAACGTGCCCAACGCTGTAAGGCTGACGCTTGCTGCAAAACTGCCACTGGCTTTCGGGCCGGGAAGGCTGCGGCAAGCGGGTGACGCCAAGTCAGAAGACCGGCCTGACAGGATAGACTGACCCGCGCGGACGGCGGGCGGTTGCGTTGTTGGGGATTTGACGATGCGACCCTTGAATGACGGCGCGCTTGCGGGCGCGTCTGCCTTTGATAGTGAAGAACGCGATGCGGTTTATCGGGCGATCATGACCCGCCGCGACGTGCGCGATCAGTTTCTGCCCGATCCCTTGCCCGACGATGTTGTGGGACGCCTGCTGGAGGCAGCGCACCACGCGCCCTCCGTCGGCTTCATGCAACCCTGGAACTTCATTCTGGTGCGCGATCCGGCCGTTCGGCAGCAGGTGTGGCAAGCCTTCGACCGCGCAAACCGCGAGGCGACGGAGATGTTCGACGGGGAGCGCCGCGACAAATACCGCTCGTTGAAGCTCGAAGGCATTTTGCGGGCGCCGCTCGGCATCTGCGTGACCTGCGATCCGACACGCGGCGGCAGCGTGGTGCTCGGACGGACCCACAATCCACGCATGGACGCCTACTCGACGGTCTGCGCGGTCCAGAACCTGTGGCTCGCGGCCCGAGCGGAGGGCGTCGGTATCGGCTGGGTGAGCATTTTCCACGAGAGCGACCTGAAGGAGATACTCGGTATCCCGGCGCATATCGAGGTGATCGCGTGGCTGTGCGCAGGCTATGTCGACGAGCTTTACCTGGAGCCGGAGCTCGCCGTGAAAGGCTGGCGGCAGCGCCTGCCTCTGGAAGAACTGATCTTCTCCGACCGGTGGGGCAACCGCTAGCGCCCGTCAGTTCTGTTGCGGCTGCGCGCCGGATGTTGCGGGCCTCTTGAGGTCGATCGCACCCTGATCGCCAGCCAGGAACTGCGGACCGACCTGACGGACCTTGTTGTTTGCGGGATCATAGGGGCGATCCGGCACCGAGGGTTGCGGCGCCGGTTCCGGGGTCGCGGCGGCGGTCGCCGGCGGCTTCGACCGGATAGTCGTGATCGAGCCTTTCTGCGGCGGCTCGCTGATCGCCTGGTTCTTGCGGATGTTGTCGTAGTAGGCTGACAGATTGCAAGAGCAGGTCGACTTTTCGCCGGGGGCGCGCTTCTTGTAGGCGAAGGCATTCGGCATGGCGCTGTAAGGCGCACCGGTCGACGCCGAGATCATGTTGGCGGCGTCGGGGTTCGCGATGTCCTGGTAGAAGAGTTCGGTTTCAATGCCCGGGCACATTTTCGAGCATGTCGCAGCGTCGCGTCCAAAATCGACCGAGGTTGCGTTCGTGGTGATCGGGAAAAAGCCGCCGTCGCAGGTGCGCACGCACATGGTGGTGACTTGCGCCATCGGCTCGCCGCGCGGCACGCCGAGCGGGATGAACGTGTCGCTGCGCATTGTCTGCTCTTCGGGGCTCGGCGCGGGGGCATAGGCTTGATCGTCGGGCCAATATTCCTCGACCTCATTGCAGCCATTGTCTTCAAGCGCCGCCATCAGCTCCCGGCGTCCGCGATCGTCCACGCCTTCCCGTTCGCGCAGGTCGTTGCTGCGGTCCTGCAGATACTGGATGTTGTCGACCATGCGCGCTTCGGATTGCTCCAATTCGCTGCAGTAGTCCGCATTCTCGCCGCCGATCACCACCATGCTGTCGACAGAGCAGCCGTACCTGCGCATGTCTTCGCGGACATCGCGCAGTTCGAGATTCTGCTCGGCAATTGCGCTGGCGTAGTGGTGGTTGAGCTCGGGGCTGTTGGTCGTGATTTCCGGCAGATTGGCGAGGCGGGCGCGCAGGTCCTGGCAGATCGCATTCGTCTGCGCGGCCGCGGGAGCTGCGAGGGTAAATAGAAGCGCAAGGGTCAGGTTTCGACGTTTCACGGTATCATCCCGCTAGCAAGCCAGGCCGGTACGCGGCGGAGCATTCGCCGCGTATGCCTTTCTAGCCTGTTTCCGTTAACAGGCTAGCGACGGATTCTAACGCATTTTCCCGTTTGGCAGCAACTTATGCGGGCTGCGAAGCCTCAACGACCGCAAGAGCCGCCATGTTCACGACGCCGCGCGAGGTGACCGAAGTCGACAGGATATGCGCAGGCTGCGCGGTTCCAAGCAGAATCGGGCCGACATGAAGCGCATCCATCATCGTGCGGACGATGCCGAGCGAAATGTTGGCGGCATCGAGATTCGGGAAGAGCAGGAGATTGGCTTCGCCGGTCAGGGCGCTATTCGGCATGGCGCGCTTGCGCAGTGTTTCCGATAGCGCCGAGCCGCCCTGCATTTCACCGTCGACCTCGAGTTCGGGGGCACGCTTGCGCACGAGCTGCAGGGCGTCGCGCATCTTTCGGGCGCTCTCGGAGTCGCGGGAGCCGAAATTCGAATGACAGATCAGCGCGGCCTTCGGCGTTATGCCGAAGCGGCGAACTTCCTCGGCCGCGAGAAGGGCGATCTCGGCGATCTCATCATGCGTCGGATTGTATTTCACGAAAGTATCGGCGAAGAAAACCGGTCCTTTCTGGGTGATCAGCAGGCTGAGGCCGGCAAAGGTGCAGACGCCCGGCCGCCTGCCGATGATCTGGCCTACGTCCTTGAGGTGGCGGTCGAACCGGCCTTCGACGCCGCAGATGAGGGCATCGGCCTCGCCGCGCTTCACCGACAAGGCGCCGATGACGGTGGTGTTGGTGCGCACGATGGTGCGGGCGGCCTCCGGATTGATGCCCGCACGACCGACGAGGGCGAAGTAGTCGTCGACGTAGTCGCGGTAACGGGGGTCGTCTTCGGGGTTTACCACGGCGAAATCGACATTCGGGCGAATGCGGATGCCGAAGCGCTTCAGGCGCGCCTCGATAACCGATGGACGGCCGATCAGGATCGGCTCGCCGATCTTTTCTTCCAGCAGTACCTGGGCCGCACGCAGGACGCGCTCGTCTTCGCCTTCCGCGAAAATGACGCGCTTCTTGTCGGCAGTCTTGGCGCTCGTGAAGATCGGCTTCATGACGAAGCCCGAGCGCCAGACGAAGCGGTTCAGCTGATCGAGATAGGCGTCGAAATCGGCGATCGGCCGCGATGCAACGCCGGTCTCGGCGGCCGCCTTGGCGACAGCCGGAGCGATGCGCAGGATGAGACGCGGATCGAAGGGCGAGGGGATGAGGTAATCAGGACCGAAGACCGGCGTCTCGCCGGAATAGGCGCGGGCGGCGACGTCCGATACTTCCTCGCGGGCAAGCCCGGCAATCGCCTTGACGGCGGCCATCTTCATCTGTTCGTTGATGGCCGTGGCGCCACAATCGAGCGCGCCGCGGAAGATGTAGGGGAAGCAGAGGACGTTGTTCACCTGGTTCGGGAAGTCGGACCGGCCGGTGCAGATCATCGCGTCGGGGCGGGCCGCACGCGCAAGCTCCGGCATGATCTCGGGCGTCGGGTTGGCGAGCGCCATGATGAGTGGCTTCTCGGCCATCTGCGCGAGCAGTTCCGGTTTCAAGACGCCGGCTGCAGAAAGGCCAAGGAAGACGTCGGCGCCGCCGATGCTGTCGGCGAGCACGCGCTTGTCGGTCTTTTGGGCATAGACCTCCTTCCACTCGTCCATCAGCACGTTGCGGCCGTCATAGACCAGTCCCTCGATGTCGTGGACCCAGATGTTCTTCTTCTTGGCACCGAGCTCGACGAGAAGATTGAGGCAGGCGAGCGCCGCGGCACCCGCGCCCGAGGTGACGATCTTGACATCCCCGATCTTCTTGCCGGCCAGTTCCAGACCGTTCAGGACCGCGGCCGCAACGATGATCGCGGTGCCGTGCTGGTCGTCATGGAAGACGGGAATATTCATCTTCTCGCGAAGCTGGCGCTCGACCTCGAAGCATTCCGGCGCCTTGATGTCCTCGAGGTTGATGCCGCCGAAGGTCGGTTCGAGCGAGGATACGGTGGAAACCATCTGGTCGACGGTGGACGCGTCGATTTCGATGTCGAACACGTCGATGCCGGCAAACTTCTTGAAGAGAACCGCCTTGCCTTCCATCACCGGCTTAGAAGCGAGCGGGCCGATATTCCCGAGGCCGAGAACGGCGGTGCCGTTAGAGATAACGGCAACCAGATTGGCGCGCGAGGTGTAATCGGCGGCGGTTTCCGGATTGTCGCGGATCGCAAGGCAGGGTGCTGCGACGCCCGGGGAATAGGCAAGCGCGAGGTCGCGCTGATTGCCGAGCGGCTTGGTCGCCTGAATTTCGAGTTTGCCGGGACGGGGATAACGGTGGAAGAAAAGCGCCTGTTCGTCGAGGTTTCCGCCCGTTTCATTTTTGTCCGTCTTGGATTTTTCCTGATGATCCATTGCCGTCTCCACTACCGCACTTACACTTTTCCGAGACTCCTCCATACAACAATCGGCTGAGCGGGCCAGTCAGAATTTCGGCATCGACGTGGAAATCGCGCAGGCGCGACAATGTGCCTTCCTGTCATCTTCCTGAAACACGAGTCTGATTTTGGAAGACCAGATGAACGATGGGGGCGGGCAGGACGCCTGTGAAAGACAATATGGATACCCGACACTTCCGTACTCTCTTCATTTCCGATGTGCATCTCGGCTCCAAGGCGGCGAAGGCAGACTTCCTCATCGATTTCCTTCGGTATCACGAAGCCGATACGATATTTCTCATCGGCGACATCGTCGACGGCTGGCGGCTGAAGCGGAGCTGGTACTGGCCGCAGGTCTGCAACGACGTGGTGCAGAAGCTGCTGCGCAAGGCGCGCAAGGGCACGCGAGTCGTCTATATTCCAGGCAATCACGACGAATTCCTGCGTGACTTCCCGGGCATGCATTTCGGCGGCATCGAAGTGGCTGAGCGCATGATGCACGATGGAGCCGACGGCAAGAAATATCTCATCCTTCACGGAGACGAATTCGACGTCGTCGTGCGCAACGCGCGGCTGCTCGCCTATCTCGGCGATTGGGCCTATGACATGGCGATCCGCATCAATATCGTGCTGGCCGCCATCCGGCGCCGGATGGGCATGCCCTATTGGTCATTCTCCGCCTGGGCGAAGCTGCAGGTAAAGCATGCCGTGAACTTCATCGGAGAGTTTCAGCGCGTGGTCGCCGAGGAAGCGCGCAAGAGCGGTGCTGACGGCGTCATCTGCGGCCATATCCATCATGCCGTAATCGAGGATTTGGACGGCGTGCGCTACATCAACACCGGCGACTGGGTGGAGAGCTGCACGGCGATCGCCGAGCATGAGGACGGCACGTTCGAACTCATTACCTGGCGCTCGATTATGGACTCCCAGGCCATTACGGACGCCCAAGCCATTCCTTTGGCAATCGAGCATCGCGACAGCAAGCTTGAGCCGCAGGCTGCCTGATTTTTTATTGGGAAGGCATCTAGCCGTTGCCTTCCGGCGACAGCCCTACTTATTTTCTAAAACGTTTCAGAGAGGCGATTTCTCGCCATAGTCGCGCTTAGGTTGATGTGCTAGGTGACGCACAGTTTCCTACAGGTCAACCAATGATTCCCGCCCAAAACGCCCCGACAGGTAAGGGGCCGCCGCCGCGCTTTCGGCTGCTCAGCGCCCTGTCTTACTGCGCCCCCCTGATTGTCAACGGCGTCGTTCTTCCCTTCTTTCCCGTCTGGCTCGCGGTCCACAAATTCACGGATCATGAAATTGGTGTCGTTCTGGCGGTGCCGATGGTCGTGCGCGTTCTCGTGGCGCCGATCGTTGCCATGTATGCCGACCGCATGAAGGAGCGTGCCGACGTGTTGCTCTGGTCCGGCGGACTGTCGTTGCTGACGGCGGTGGCGCTCTACTGGACGACAACGTTCTGGCCGGTGCTGATCGTCTTCACGATGCAGGGAGCGACCTTCGCGCCCTATGTGCCGGTCGTGGAGTCGATCGTCATTTCCGGCGTGCGCCGGTGGGGGCTCGACTATGGCTCGATGCGGGTCTGGGGTTCGATCGCCTTCATCGCATCGACGCTGATCGGCGGCGAAATGATCGGCCATTGGGGCGGCTCCATGGTGCTGCCGGTCATGATCTTCGGCTTCGTCGCGACGATGCTGATGGCGATCTACTGTCCGCGCATCGGGCCGACGCGACGGCGCGGCACGCCAGTCGACATACCGGCGGCGACTGGCAGTTCGCTCCGGCAGCCGCATCTTCTGGTGCTGCTTTGGGGCGTCGCGATACAGCAGTCGAGCCATGCGGTGCTCTACGCGTTTGCCTCGATCTACTGGCACCAGCTTGGTTTTTCGGGAACCGAGGTCGGCATTCTCTGGAGCGCCGGCGTCGCCTCCGAGGTTATGGTCTTCTTCGTTTCAAAGCACCTCAACCGCCGCTTCAGCGCCTGGACGCTCATCCGGATCGGCTGTGCCGTGTGCATCTGCCGCTGGATCCTGTTTCCGATGCATTGGGGCTTTGCCGGCTTCTTCTTCCTGCAGTGCTTCCACTCCTGCACGTATGCCTTTGTGCATACCGGTGTACAGCGCCGGATCGTCGCCACGGTTCAGGCAACGCAGGAATCATCCGCCCAAGGCGCCTACTTCTTCTACAACGGTATGTTGATGGGACTGATGACGCTTGCCTCGGGCTATATCTACAGCTGGCTCGGCCTCGCGAGCTACTATGTCATGGCGCTGGCCGCAGCCTTGGGCATGGCCCTCGTCTTCACGGCCTATTACCTTCAGCCCCAAAGCTCCTTCTCCGGCGGAAAGACCAGAGAGGCGGTGTAGCGCAACCCCGGCTCGCGGTCGCGGGCGAGAAGCAGCGGGCCGTCGAGATCGACGAATTCGACGTCCTGCGCCAACAGCACGGCAGGCGCCATGGCAAGCGATGTTCCGACCATGCACCCAAGCATGATCTGGAAGCCGAGGCGTTGTGCCTCGCGCTTCATCGCAAGGGCTTCCGTCAGGCCGCCGGTCTTGTCGAGCTTGATATTGATGGCGTCATAGCGGTCGCGGAGGCTGGCGAGATCGCCGGTATGATGAACGCTTTCGTCGGCGCAGACGAGAACCGGGCGCTCGATACAGGCGAGCATTTCGTCCTTGCCTGCGGGCAGCGGCTGCTCGACGAGGGCGATCTTCATTTCGGCGGAAATGCGCAGGTGATGCGTGAGCGTTTCCTCGGGCCAGCCCTCGTTGGCATCGAGCATGATGATGCTATCGGGTGCGGCGTCGCGCACGGCGCGGATCCGGCTTTCGTCGTCGCCAGTGCCGACCTTGACCTTCAGCAGCGTCCTTGCCGAATGTTCGCGCGCCTGCGCCGCCATGACCTCCGGCTCCCCGAGCGAGATCGTATAGGCGGTCGTGAGCGGCTGCAGAGAGCCGAGGCCAAGGCGTTCGGCGACGCTTTGCCCGCCAAGCTTGGCCTCCAGATCCCATATCGCGCAATCGACGGCATTTCTTGCCGCGCCAGGGGGCATGGCGCGCAGCAGGTCTTCAGTTGAAATGCCTTGCTCGATCAGCGGCCGGGCGGCTTCGATCTGTGCCGCCACGCTTTCCATCGTTTCGCCGTAGCGGCGGTAAGGGACGCATTCGCCCCAGCCACGCCTGCCGTTTTCGGTAAGAACGCAGGTAATCACCTCCGCCGAAGTCTTTGCACCGCGGGAGATCGTGAAGGTGCCTGCGATGGGAAATGAGTTCATCTCGATTTCGAGCGAGCGTGGCATAATTGCAATCCTACGAGCATGGAAATTCTAGGTGTTTTCGGTATATTAACGCGCCGGGCGCGAGCGATATGTTCGCGAGTCGGCAATGTCGCCCCAAGCCCTGAAAGACACAAGCGTTTTGAAGCCCGAGACCCGCAGCGCCGCCTCTCTGTATGTTGACGACCAAGCCAATGGTGGAGAGCGCCGCGTTCATCTCGAAGGCAATTGGCGCAGCGCCAACATCCATCTCGTCCTGCGCGACTTCGAAAAGATTTCCCACGGCAAAGGCGATCTGACGCTCGATCTGTCCCACGTCACGGATATCGATACCGCTGGCGTGTGGCTGCTGTGCCGCCTCAAGCAGCAGGGAGAGGAGGCCGGGCGGAAGGTTCGATTCGAGGGAACCAATCCACATATCGATGAGCTGATCGAAGAATTTTCCGAAAAGCCGGCGGAGCAGGAAGTCGAGGCTCCGAAGAAAACCGGCATTGCGGAGAAAATTTTCGCGCCGATCGGTGAGATGACTGTCGAGGTTTGGAATAACCTCACGGCTGCGATGTATATTCTCGGGTCCGCCGTGCGCGGCGCGCAGATGAAATTCGGGCGCGGCAGTGGCGTTTCTCCGGCTTCGATCGTCAATCAGATCGATCATATGGGTGTGCGGGCGGTGCCGATCATCCTGCTGATGTCGTATCTGATCGGCGCCATCATCGCCCAGCAGGGCGCTTTCCAGCTCCGGTATTTCGGGGCTGAGGTCTTCGTCGTTGACCTTGTCGGCATCCTCCAGCTTCGCGAAATCGGCGTGCTTTTGACGGCGATCATGATCGCCGGCCGTTCGGGCAGCGCGATCACGGCGGAAATCGGCTCCATGAAGATGCGCGAGGAAGTCGACGCGCTGAAGGTCATGGGCCTGAATCCCATAGGCGTGCTGATCTTCCCGCGGCTTGTGGCGCTGACGGTGGCGCTGCCGCTTCTGACGGTGCTTGCAAACTTCGCCTCGCTCTTCGGTGCGGCAACGGTGGCCTGGGCCTATTCCGGGATCACCTTCGCGACCTTCCTTTCGCGCCTGCACGAGGCGGTCACGTTGTCGACCGTGCTCTCCGGCATGATCAAGGCCCCGTTCATGGCGCTCGTCATCGGTATTGTCGCCGCCGTAGAAGGCCTTAAGGTCGGAGGCAGCGCCGAATCGCTCGGCCAGCACGTCACGGCTTCGGTCGTGAAGTCGATTTTTGTCGTCATCCTCATGGACGGGCTGTTTGCCATGTTCTATGCGGCCATCGATTTTTAAGGGTTCAGCGTGGACGGGCAGGTACCAGAGCCGGGCGGGAAGAAGGAGCGGGACATCGTGCTGTCAGCGCGCGACGTCACCGTTGGCTTTGGCTCGAAGATCGTGCTCGACAAGCTCAACCTCGACATCTACCGCGGTGAAATCCTAGGCTTCGTCGGTGCATCGGGCACCGGCAAATCCGTCCTCATGCGGACCATCCTCAGGCTATTGCCCCGCCAATCCGGTACGATCAAGATCCTTGGCCAGAACTTCGATGAGCTCGGCGAGGCCGAGCGGAATGCGCTGGACATGCGCCTCGGCGTACTCTTCCAGCAGGGCGCGTTGTTTTCCTCGCTGACGGTGAAGGAAAACATCCAGGTGCCGATGCGGGAATATCTGGATCTGCCGAAATCCCTGATGGACGAGCTGGCGCACCTGAAGATCCGGCTCGTCGGCCTTGCTGCGGATGCGGCGGACAAATATCCATCCGAGCTTTCCGGCGGCATGATCAAGCGCGCAGCACTGGCGCGCGCTCTGGCGCTCGACCCGGACCTGGTTTTCCTGGACGAGCCGACGTCCGGCCTCGATCCGATCGGCGCTACGGAATTCGACGAGCTGATTGCCCGCCTGCGCGATACGCTCGGACTGACCGTTTATATGGTAACCCACGACCTCGACAGCCTGTTTTCCGTCTGCGACCGTATTGCCGTGCTTGGACACAAGCGAGTAATGGTTGAGGGAACGATCGAAGATATGCTGGCCTATGACGATCCGTGGGTTCAGGCCTATTTCAAGGGTAAGCGCGCGCGCGCGATCGTACCGCAAGGAGAAAACGCAGCTGGCCGCGCCGAGAGCGCCGAACACGGCAGCGGGAAGTAAACGATGGAAACGAGAGCGAATTACACAATCGTCGGTTTTTTCACCGTTCTGGTGATCGCTGCCGCCTTCGGCTTCGTCTACTGGATGGCGGAGTATGGCCGGAGCGGTCCGATGGCGGAGCTCGTGGTTCGCATTCCGGGTTCCGCGAACGGCCTCAGCGTCGGCTCGCCGGTGCGTTTCAACGGTATTCAGGTGGGCTCCGTGACGTCGCTGTCGATCGACGCCGACGATCCGCAATATTCGCTTGCGTTCACGGAAGTGCGCGTCGACGCCCCCATCTATCCGTCCACCAAGGCAATCCTTGAAATCCAGGGCCTGACGGGAGCGGCCTATATCGAGCTCTCAGGCGGCAGGGTCGGCGAAGATAACATCCTGAAGAAGTCGCTGGAAACCGGCCAGCGCGCGGTGATCGTCGCAGACCAGTCTAGCGTGACGAACCTGCTGGCGACGGCCGACAAGATCCTCGACCGCGCAAATGACGCGATCGGCCAGATTCAGACTTTTGTCCAGGATGCCCGCCCGTCGCTCACGAAAACGCTCCAGAATGCGGAAACCTTCTCCGATGCACTGGCGAAGAATTCCGGCAATATCGATTCCTTCCTGCAGAGTGTCGGTCAGCTTTCGGAGACCGTGCGCAACGTCTCCGGCCGTGTCGATTCAACCCTTGTCGCGATCGAGGGGCTCGTGAAGGCCGTTGATGCCAAAAAGATCGATACGATCCTCACGAACGCCCAAAAGGTCAGCACCGACATCGCCAATGCGTCGGGCGATCTGAAGGGTGCTGTTCAGAGGTTCAACGAGACGGCGACGACCTTCAACGACTTCGGCAAGAAGGCGCAGACGACGCTCGACCGCGTCGATACGCTGATCGCGCAGATCGATCCCGCCAAGGTGAAGGGGTCGGTTGAGGATATCGCGCAAACGACCAAGGACGCGCGCGTTGCGGTCGCTTCCATCCGCGACGTTGCCAATACGGTGTCGGCGCACCAGAAAGATATCGACCAGACGATCCAGGACGTCTCGCAGATGGCGAACAAGCTGAACTCGGCTTCCACCCGCGTCGACGGCATCCTGATCAAGCTCGACGCGATGCTCGGCACCGACAATTCGCAGTCGCTCTTTGCGGAAGCGCGCACAACACTCGAATCCTTCAAGAAGGTGGCGGACAATCTGAATGCCCGCATCGGTCCGATCGCGGACAATCTGCAGAAATTCTCGGGCGGCGGGCTGGGCGACGTGCAGGCGCTCGTCAACGATGCCCGCCGGACGGTGCAGAATCTCAACGATGCGATCAGCAATTTCGACCGCTCTCCGCAGCGGCTCATTTTTGGCGGCGATACAGTGAAGCAATATGACGGCCGGACGCGCCGTTGACATGGATATTTAGGAAGCAGAGGTAGCATATGGGCGTATCGCATGTGTGGGCGTGCCGTGCCTTGCTGGCGAGGACCGCAATCCTTATGCCGTTGGTGGCGCTAGCAGTGACCGGCTGCGGTACAGCTGCCAAGAATGACACCTTTGATCTGTCAGCGCCTGTCAGCGGTGAGGGGCCGGCGGCCAGGCGAAGCCAAATTCTCGTGCAGGAGCCGACGGCGCTGAAGCCGCTGAACAGCGATCAGATCGTTGTCCGTGTCTCTCCTTCCGTGATCCAGTATTTGGCGCGCTCGCAGTGGAGCGACAGCCTGCCTCGCATGGTCCAGTCGAAGCTCGTCGAGGCCTACCAGAACTCGGGCAAACTCGGCGGCGTCGGCAAGCCGGGGCAGGGCCTTGCGATCGATTATCAGGTCGTCACCGAAATACGCTCCTTCGAGATCGACGCGGGCGCCGGCAACCAGGCAGTTGTTGAAATTTCGGCGATGATCCTCAATGACCGCAACGGCACCGTCCGCGCGCAGAGGGTCTTCCGTGCAGCAACGCCGGCGGGCGGCGGCTCGAGCGAAGGATATGTGAAGGCGCTCGACCGCGCATTCGCGGCGGTGACGGGGCAGATCGTTAATTGGACATTGACCTCGATCTGAGGCGGTGATGGCCTTTTTCTTTCGGCATATGCTTGAAGCCGTGCGAAATGCAGCGCTTCCGGTCATGAAAGATGGATACATTTCCGTACAGGAGCCGGTTTGACACGACGGCTTCGCGCCAGGCCCTGTCACGGATGCTCCAGAAATCCCCGGATCAAGCCGGCCACCTTTTCGGGGGCTTCCCAATGGAGGTTATGGCCGTGGCCGGGAAGGGAAACGAACTCCGCACCAACGATTGCATCTTTCATCCGGGCCTGATGCTCCTCAGTCGCGATCATGTCCTCTTCGCCCCATAGGATGAGCGTCGTCGCGGAAATATCCTGCAGAAGCGCTGACGGATCATAGGCAAGCTGCTCGTAGTAAATCGAATGCCAGATTCGTGACGGCAGTGCGGCACTCTCGCGTTTCATATGGGCGAGGAAACTCTCGTCGACCGTAACTGCCCGGAACACCATTCATGGATGAATGTGCTTTCGGGATCGATTGGATCGCGGAGCATCTGGATGTTTTCCCACAACCAGCCCCGACGTTCGCGCAACGCGGCGGAGGTCGATATCAGCACGATCTTGCGGACGAGATGGGGCCACCGCTCAGCGACCGCTTGGCCAAGCCGTCCGCCAAGCGAATGGCCGACCACGTGGGCGGGTGTGAGGCTCAAGGCCTCTATCAGCAACCGCACATTATTCGCCATCTCGGGAATCGTGTAGCAGCCCTCAGGCCGGTCGGAGTCTCCGTGGCCGCGCAGGTCCGGCGCAACGACGCGAAAGCCCGTCCCCATATACGGCGCCGTGAGGCTCCAACTTCGCGCGCTGTCCGTAAACCCGTGGAGCAGGAGGACGGGCACGGCGTTGGGGTCGCCCATCTCGAAATAGGCAAGCCGGAGCCCGCCGGGAAGCACGACGGTCCGCTTCAGTGCTGAAAAGTGCTCTTGGGAAATCAATTCAACCACACGTTCACCTTCAAGGCTGACCTGGTATTATTGACGCGACTGTGGCGATTGTTGGCGCCCGCTTTGGACATCTGCGGAGGTCAAGGTTGATCCGAATGCCCGAAGCCATCAGGCGGAACAAGTTCGGCCGCTGCGGCTTTGATGTTCATGATGAACAGGACTCTCATCGCAGCATCACTGACATTGGTCCTCTATGGCACCGCCAGTGCTCAGGAGCTTCAGCCGGACGCCATCAACAATGCTTCGATCGCCTCGATTTCGCCGGAGCGGCCGCCCAAGGCCGCGCCCCGACCAGATCCCGCCATCGTTCATCTCCAGGTTCTTCTGGACCGCGCCGGTTCATCTCCTGGGGTAATCGACGGTTTCTACGGCGAGAATGTCACCAAGGCGATTGCCGGATTTGAGGCCATGCAGAGTCTTCCGGTTGACGGAAAGCCGGACCCCGCGGTGATCGGTCGACTTTCAAACGATGGGCCTGTCATCCAGCCTTATGTCATCTCGGAAGACGATGCCAGGGGTCTCGTCGATCGCATTCCCGGAGACTACGCAAAGCAAGCCAAGATGAAGCGCCTCGGATATACAAGCGTCGCGGAGAAACTGTCCGAGCGGTTTCATATGGACATCGACCTTCTCAAGGCGCTCAATCCGGGCTCGGCATTTGCCGTCGGAGGGACTGTGCAGGTCGCGATGCCCGGCGTCGCGAGGGAGGGTAAGGTCAAGCGGATAGAAGCTCGCAGGCAAGCGGGGCAAGTCCTGGCCTTTGCTGAAGATGGCAAGCTGCTTGCCGTCTATCCCGCTACGATCGGCAGCGAAGAGACGCCTTCGCCCTCTGGCATGCACAAGGTCAAGGGCGTCGTTCGAATGCCCACCTACACCTACAACCCCAAAGTCAACTTCCAGCAAGGCAAAAACAGGAAGGTCCTAAAGCTGCCCGGTGGCCCCAACGGACCCGTCGGCAGCGTCTGGATCGATCTGACGGAGCCAACCTACGGGATCCACGGCACGCCGGAACCGTCCCTCATCGACAAGGCCGGATCGCACGGATGCGTTCGCCTGACAAACTGGGATGCGGAGGAATTGGCGGGGATGGTCAAGACCGGCGTGAAGGTCGAGTTCACCGATCACCCCATGTAAGGGCCCCGCCAAGCGGCGGGCGAGACGCCCACGGTCTTCCTGAACGCCCGGCTGAAGGCAGCCTCGGATTCGTATCCGATCTCACGGCCCACGGCGGCCACCTTCATGGAACTGTCGCCAAGAAGGCGCGCGGCAATCTGCATACGCCAGAGCGCTAGGTACTGCATCGGGGCGTGGCCGACGAGATGGGTGAAACGGGCCGCGAGGGCGGCGCGCGACATGCAGGCGCGGCTTGCCAGCTCGTTCAGCGTCCACGGATATGCGGGCTGCTCGTGGAGCATGATCAGGACCTTGCCGATTTGAGGGTCGCGCAGGCCCGAGAGCCAGCCGGTCTCATGAGCCGGAAGGTTCTCCAGATATCGGCGCATCACCTCGACGAAAATGAGTTCACTCAGTCTCATCCGGATGGAGCCGCCGCCAATCCGCGCCCGGCGCGCCTCGGCAAGAGTGAGGTCGATGAGGCTGCTCAAGAGACCTTCGCGCCCGTCGTGCGACCGCTTGATCCGCAGGAGGCGCGGCAGGGTCGAGAGCAGGGGATTGAAGGGCTGCATATCGCAGCCGAGAAAGCCGCAGACGAATTCGCAGCGCGGCTCGCCGCCGCCGCCTTCCCTGGCCACGAACGGCAGCCTGCCCGCCGCCATGGCCCGGAAAAAATCCATCGTCGCTTCGGCGTCGAATTCCGGCGGCTGGCCGGGTTCGCTGAGCATCGAATAGGGGTCGCCATGCGGCAGCACCAGCACGTCACCGGCCTCGAACGACGTGGAGGTGACGTCCGGAATGCCGGCCCAGCCGGAGCCTTTCAGGATGATGTGATAGGACACGATATGCTGGGCGCGCGGCGGGATGATGGAGGAAAACGCCCGCGCCGGCGGCACCGCCACGCCCCAGGGGAACGACCCGTCCACCAGGAAGAACAGCGCGCCCGTCAGCTTGACGGTACCCAGGACGTCCGAAAGCGGGTCGGCGCCGAACGGTCTGTCCCCGGCAGCCGGCTTCACCTCCGAAGAAGCGCCATCTGACCGCCCCGCATCGAGCATCTTGGACGATACGGCAAGCGACAAAGACGTCCGGTCATGGCCTTGGACCATGCTTAGAGAGTATCCTATCCCCGCCGGCATATCCACCGGATGTGCGGCTGCCTGAATTTCAAGGTGGAGGAAGCTATGACGACACTTGAGAAGGTGCGCGGTCCGGCCGAGATCTACGACGCCCATTTCGTGCCGGCGCTGTTTGCGCAATGGGGGCCGGTCGTCGCCGCGGAAGTCGGGGTGCGGAAAGGGGACCGCGTGCTGGACGTGGCTTGCGGTACAGGCGCCCTGACGCTGGCCTTAGCCGAGATCGCCGGCCCTTCGGGCTCGGTTGTCGGGCTCGACGCAAATCCGGAGATGCTGGCGGTTGCGCGCCGCAAGCCGGTGGCGATCGAATGGATCGAAGGAGTGGCCGAGGCACTGCCTTTGCCGGACAACAGCTTCGACGCCGTCGTCAGCCAGTTCGGCTTGATGTTCTTCGAGGACAAGCCGAAGGCGCTTGCCGAGATGATGCGGGTCCTGAAACCGGGGGGCCGTCTGGCCGTTGCGGTGTGCGATGCGGTCGAAAACTCGCCGGGATACGGCACCTTCGCGCCGTTGCTCGACAGGCTGTTCGGCAAGGAGGTGGGGGATGCGTTCCGCGCGCCCTTCAGCCTCGGCGACGCCGGGAGACTGCGTGAAATCTGCAATGGGGCGGGTATACCGGGCGCGGAGATCGTCCAGCGTAATGGAAAGGTCCGCTTCAGGTCGATTGATGCACTGGTGTCGACCGAACGCGCCTGCGTATGGACGCTCGGCGGCGTGCTGACCGACGAACAGTTCGAGCAGCTCCTCAAGGAGGCGAAAACGGCGCTCAGGCCTTTCGTGACCAGTGGCGGCACGATCGAATTCGACATGCCGTCGCTGATCATCAAGGTGCACAAATCTTAGCCTCGAACCTTGAGGACACAGCTCGCTAGGTGCGCGGCCACATGATCTCGCAAAGAGAAAGGGCCGCCTAGAGGCGGCCCTTTCTGCAGCAATCTTTCGCTTTGCTACCGTTAGCTCAGGCGGCCCGCGGCGTGGGCCAGCATCGTATAGACCTTGCCGGTATCCGAGGTCAGGTAGGACTGGGTGATGGTGCGGTCGCGATCGGTGCGGGCGACGTCGGAGAGCAGCTTCTCGAAATCGGCGATATAGCGATCGACGGCGGTCCGGAATTCCGGCTCGCGGTCGTACTTCCGCTTGATCTCATCAAAGGTCTGCTGGCCCTTCAGCGTGTAGAGGCGGCGCGTGAAGACGTCACGTTCGCCGCGCTGATAGCGGCGCCAGAGATCGACCGAGGCATCGTGATCGATGGCGCGGGCGATATCGACCGAGAGCGAATTCAACGATTCGACGACGTGCCGGGGATTACGGTTGTCGCTGGCACGCTGTGCCGGGGCGGGGGCTGGAGCAGCAGGACGGGCCGCAGGCGTTTCCTGAGCGGCTTCGTCACGCGAGGCGCCCCGCAAAAGATCGCTGATCCAGCCACCGGTTTCCTGGCGGGCAGGCGTGGCCGGCGCCGGTGCGGCGCGCTGCGGAGCGGGTGCGGCCGGGCTTGCCGGCGCGATCGTGCCGCGAAGCGTCAAGCCGTCCTCGATCGGCTGGCGGACCGGAGCCGGGGGTGGGGCCGGTTGTGGCGCCGCCGGTGCCAGACGCGGAGCGGGCTGGGCCTGGGCTGCCGCGCGTGCGACCGGCTCGGAGATTTCGAGCTGCTGCGTGGAGCGGCCAACGATCTGCGAGATGTCCTGCAGCGCCTTGATCTGCTCGGCAACGGCACGACGCATCGCGGCTGCGCTTTCCTTGGCTTCTTCCGGAAGGTCGAATGCACCGCGCTTCAGCTCGCTGCGCGTCATGTCGAGTTCCTTGCGGATCTCGCCGGCCGAGCGGCGAATTTCCTCGGTGGCGCCAGAGAAGCGGCCAATCGCCTCGTCGACGGCCTCGCGGAGCGATTCGCGGAGTTTCTGGGAGGCGCCATCTGAAGCGCGGCCCGCCTCGCCGAGCATCCGCTCGACCTCCGAGAGCGATGCCGTCAGGCCGCCGCGAAGGCGGTTCGACAACTCGTTCGAGCGGCGTTCAGCACCGCCGAAGGTTCCTTCGATAGCAGCGTTCGCCTCTTCGCCGGCCTTGGCGATGGTATTGCGCAGCGCGGCGGCGGCTTCCTCGGCCCGCTTTTCGGTCTCCGAGAGCACGCGGCCGACATCGGCGAAGGAAGATTGCACGCCCTGGCGCAGATTGCCGGCGACCTGGTTGGCGCGTTGTTCGGCGCGTTCGAAGGCGGTTTCGACCATGCCCGAGAGCGCATGCATCGTCTTCTCGATGTCTTCGGAACGCTGGACGAGGCTGACCGACAGGCTCTGGAGCGCGCCTTCGCGTTCTTCCAGTGTCGAGACCAGGTTCGACTGCGCAGCGCCGAGCAGGGTCGACGCCTGGGTGAGCACCTTCGAGTGCTCGTCGAAGCGGCTGACGATGCCGCCGACCTGCGCGAGCGTCTGACCCGATATGTTGGAGAGGCGGTCGACCTTGCCTTCGAGAAGGCGGGTGGAGGCTGATACCATTTCCGCAGCCTTGGACGCAGAGTCGGTGAAGCGCGCGGTGGTTTCACCAAGCCGTCCGTCGACGTTGGTCAGATCTTCTGCCGCGCGGTTCATCATATGCGCCATCGAGGCGCTGTTTTCGGACAGGCGCTCAATCAGCGTGTTGACGTTTGCAAGCAGGCTGCCTTCAATTGCGTTGACCGCCGTGGCCGCGCTCTCCGTACGTGCCACGATCGCATTCGCAAGTGCGGCGTTTTCGGCGCGCAGGCGCTCTGCGCTCTGCTCTGCGGCAGACGCGATGCGGGCCGCCGCTTCCTTGCCGGTTTCCGAATAGCGCTCGATGATCGGACGAGCGGTCTCGTCGATGAGGCGCGACAGCTCGGAGGAGCGGCCGGCAAGCATCGAGTTGAGTTCGCGAGTGCGTTCGTCGAGTGTCGAGCGGATGGTATTGCCACGGGCTTCCAGCGCCTTTTCGACATCCGTCAAAGTCGTGTCGATCTCGCGAGCGCGCTCTTCCAGGCCGGAGCGAATTGCGCTGCCGCGGGCTTCAAGGGCGCGATCGACTTCCGCCATCTTTGCAGCGATCTCGTCGCTGGCGGAGGAGATCGTCGTGCGGATCGCGGTACCGCGCGTTTCAAGCGACGACTGTGCGTCCGACAGGGCCTGCGAGATGGCGTTGACCTGGCCGCTGACGAGGCCCTCGGCCTCGGCGACCTTGTTGACGATCGCATTGCCCGCTTCGGAGAAAGTCTGGGCGACGGCGGCAGCCTGACTTGCAAGGCGGTTCTGTGCCTCGGAAACGCGGCTGACGATATGTTCGGAGCGCTCGTCCATGGCACGCGCGAACTCGCCGCTTCTCTGATCGAGGCCTTCGGTGAACTGCTGGCCGGTACGGGCCATCAGTTCTGCCGTGCGTGCGGCTTCGGCGTCCATGCCCTGGGCAGCGTCGGCGACGGCGGTGCGAAGCGTCGATGCGAGGCCAGCGGCCTTGCCCTCGATCGTCTGGTTCACCGCGTTGAGGCCCTGGGTCAGCGCGCGATCCATTGTGGACAGGCGTTCGTCCAGATGTTCGCCGCCGCGATGCATGGCCAGAGCAAGGTTTGCCGTCCGCTCGTCGAGCGAAGACGCGAGACTTTCGGCACGTTCGTCCATCCACGTCTTGAGGCCCGTCGTCCGATCGTCAAGTGCAGCGGTGAGATTGGCGGTGCGCTCGTCGAGCGAGGCCGTTAGATTTGCGGTGCGATCGGCAAGCGATCCGGTGAATTGTGCAGCCCGCTCGTCGAGCGATTGTGTGAGATTTGCCGCACGATCGTCCAGCGACGCCGTGAGATTTGCCGCGCGCTCGTCGACGGCGGTCGTCAGGGTTGTCGCGCTTTCGTCGATCGTTGTTGCCAGACGCGCTGTGCGCTCATCGATTGCGCTGGCGAGCGTATCGCTGGTGCTCTCCAGCACGGTGGTAACGCGCAGCGCGGCATCGTCGCCGAGTTCGCGCAACTGCGAAATGCTCTCCGTGAGCGTCCCGGACAGCCGCAGGCCTGCGGCGTCTACCTGTTCGGCGACACCACCGACGCCGTCGCGGATGCGGTTTTCGAGAGCCGTGAGCCCGGCTTCGACGCGCGAACCGGTTTCGGCAAAGCGGCTCGTCATGCCATCGATGGACTGATCGAGATGCGTGGAAAAGGTTTCTGCGGAACGCGAGATTTCGCCCGCCGCGTCCTGGAAGCGGCCGGCGATCTGGCCGACGCCTTCGCGCAGCCGCTCGTCCAGCGACTTGGCGCTGTTGTCGATTGTCTGGCGGAGCGAAGCTTCGTGATCTTCCAGCGACATTTCGAGCATGCTGGCGCTTGCCGCGACGGAGGCGCTGATGGTCATCGCCTGGTCGGACAGCGTGTCACGGATCTGAGCATGCGCTTCGTTGAGCGAAAGGTTGATCGCGTTCGAACGGTCATCGAGCGTTGCGCGGATGCGCTCGTGGGCGGAGGCAAGGCCGCCGTCGAGGCGGTCGGCTGCTTCGCTGGTCAGCGTTTCCATCCGCGCAGCCGCTTCGCCCGTCAACGTCTCCAGCCGGTCGCTGTTGCGCGTGAGCGTGAAGGAAAGCGCTTCCGCGTGCTGGCCGAGCGAACGTTCGAGCCTGTCCTGATTTTCCGTATACGCGCTGCGGATCGCGTCTGTCTTGTCGGTGAAGGCGCCGGCAACCCGTGCCTCGACGCCCGCAACCGTGTCGAGGATCGCGTTGGTGCGCGCCTCAAGCGCATTGTCGAAGCGGCTCTGGCTGTCGTCGAGCGAGATGGCAAGCGCCATCGTCTTTTCATCGAGGGCGTCGGTCAGGCGGTCGTGGTTGCTGGACAGGGCGTCGACGAGCGCATTGCTGCGCTCGACCATGACGCCATCGATGCGCTCATGGGCAGAATCCAGCGCCTGCGTAATCGCTGCGGCGCGCTGGGAGATCACGTCGTTGAGCTCGTCGGCGCGGCCGAATGCCGAGGTGATCTGCTCCGTGCCGGCGGATACCGCAGCGGTGAGATCGGACGTCGTCGAAAGGAGGGTTTCACGGAATTCCGTGGAACGTGCGGCGAGATTGTTGTGCAGTTCGGACGTGCCGGTGGCAAGCGTCAGCGAAATATCGCCGGTGGCGTTCTGCAGCGCGGAGGACAGTTCGCGGGTGCGGCTCGAAAGGTTCGCCTGTAGTTCGCCGGTGCCGGATGCGAGAGCCTCGGAGAGGTCTCCCTTGGCGTTTTGCAGCGCGGACGTCAGTTCGCTGGTACGGCTCGAGAGATTCGTCTGTAGTTCGGACGTGCCGGATGCCAGGGCTCCGGAAATTTCCTCTCTGGCGCTCTGCAGCGCAAAGGTCAGTTCGCTGGTGCGGCCCGAAAGGCTGCCATGCAGCTCGGAAACGCCGGAGGTCAGCGCCTCGGAGATATCGCCGGTCGCCGCCCGCAGGGCTGTGGTGATCTCGCCGGTGCGCGTGGAGAGCGCCTCGGAGATCTCGTTGACCCTGTTGCCGAGCGCGCCTTCGAGAACTTCCTGGCTGGTGCTCAGCGCCGTTGCCAAAGCGAAGGATTGATCGGTGATCGAAGCGCCAAGCCGCTCGATGCTGGAATTGAGGATGCCGTCGATCGACTCCGATCCGCCTGCGAGCGTCTCGTTGATACGGGCGAGGCTTTCCATCAGCTTGGCATCGAGAGAACCGGTGCGCTTATCGAAGGCGTTCGTAAATTCCGCCACCCGCTCGTCGAACGCCGTCGACATCTGGCCAACGGTTGCCTGCAGACGCTCGTCGAAGAAGCCGGAGCGCAGGTCGAGGTCCATGATCGCCTCATCGGCAGTGGACTGCAGGCTCTGACGGAAGCTTGCACCTTTTTCGTCGAGTGTGGCGTTGAGCTTGGCGAGCACGTCGTCAAGCGCCCCGGTGATGTCGCGTTCACCGCCGGTCAAGCTGTCGTTGATTTCGCGGGTGCGGGCAATCAGGATGTCGTTGAGTTGGCGGGCGCGCTCGTTCAAGGCCGCATTCAGCTTCTCGGCGGTGCTGTCCATCGTGGAGGCGCGGGTTTGGAACTGGCCAATCAGCTTTTCACCATGCGCGCTAAGGCTGGTTGTGAGCGATTCCAGGCGCGTGTCGAATTCATGAGCCAGCGCAAAACCGGACGAGGTCAGTGTCTGCAGCAGCGAATCGGTCTTGGCCGCGAGAAGCGTCCCGAGCGACTGGATCGCCGTTTCCGACTTCTCGGTCAGCGTTGCAGCGCGCGTGTCGATCATCGAGGCGAAGGCCTCGCCGGAGGTCGCCAGCCGGACGGCGATTTCCTCCGTGGCAAGCGAGAGGTCCTCCTTCAGTTGATCGTGGACGCCGACGATCGAGCTGCGAATGCGTTCCGCATGGTTGATGATGGATTCACGCTCGGAGCCGAGTTCGTGCACCAGGCCGCGCACGCGCAGCTCGTTATCGGCATAGCTGCGCTCAAGTGCGTTCACCTCGGAATGAACCAGCGTCTCGAGCTCGGAGGCGCGCGCGATCGTACGCTCGATGCCTTCGTTCATGGCGGAGACTTCGCGGCGAACGGCCTGGCCCACGGTCATGATGCGCTCGGAAGCGATGGTTTCCGGTTCGGAAAGGCGAAGAGCGACTTCCGCCATCGAGCGGGCCGCATTGCGCATGTCCTGGGCACGCGAAATCATGATCGCAAAAGCGTAGAACAGAAGGACCGGCACGACGATGCCGACGATCCCGGCAACGACGCCGGGCAACGCCACGAGATCGGAGAGCGAACGGACCTGCCAGATCTGCGGGGAGTAGAGCAGGGCGATCAGACCGAGACCGCCGACGATCCAAAGCAGCGAGACGAGCGTCGCGTTGCGGACGGCCGGACGCGTCGAGCCGCCGTCCAGCGATTTCAGGATGGTGGCGGCGGTCATGCGGTTGGCGTCGTTTGCCGGCTCCAACGCCGGCGAACGTGGCGCAGGCGGCTCGGGGGGCCGGGCGCCGCGGCCAGGGCGGCGCGGGCTCTGCTCGGACTGATCGCTGCGGGCAGATGGCGTGTCCGATGCTTTGGCTGCCGGAGGGTTGGGCGTTTTGCCGCCGCGAGGCGGTGCGCTTTGCTGGCTGAAGTCGATTTGGAGTGCTTCGTCCAGTGCCTGGAACGCCTTGTCCTCGATCGACTCGCTATATTTATTGTTCGCCATTCGGTTACGCCTCGTTACATCTCAGCCGGTTCAGCCGCATTTCCGGACAGCGCCGCGCCCGGATCTAACCTTTGCCTCTGACGCTTTCCACCCCCCACCGAGGCACGGATAAGCATGTCATTTCAGAGTAGATAGCCGCTTTTGCAAACGGACGGTATCAAAACATTACCACTATCCACTTAGGCCGCAAAGGCACGTACCAGAAACTTACTATACGAGTATCGTAGTGACACATCCGGCCTGCTGAGACAATTAACGAACCCTTGCCAAGCGCTACTCGTTAACATGTTGTTAACATCATTTAACGTTAGGAGAGGCGGAAAATCCGATAATTTCAGCATGTTTAACGGCCGTTAACCATAGCGCGAGAATTCCCTCCGAACTGTCCCGAAATTTAACGCGACTGCCATTCTCCCAACGCAGCATGGCTTTAAAGGCGGCGTCGGAAACAGGAGAATTTGCACATGGCAGCAGTCAGTATCGCGTTCGAGGCGCCGGATAATTCCACGGGGCCATGCCCTTCAAAAGGCCGTCCGATAGACCTTGTTCATCTGGCGAAGCAGACGATGGGCGACAAGGCCCTGGAAGCCGAGGTCCTGCAGATGTTTGCGCGGCAGGCTCGCGCTTGCCTGCAGAAGCTGTCTTCAGGCGACACGAAGAGCATGGCAGCCGTAGCCCATCGTTTGAAAGGCGCAGCGAGCTCGGTCGGTGCCTTCCGGGTGTCTGCTGCGGCGGACAAGCTCGAGGCCGATTGCAGCGATGCGGCCAACATGGCCGCGGTCGGGGCCGCCATCGTGGAGGCTGAAAACTTCATTCTGAAACTCAGCCGCTAGGTCCTGACCTATAGAGCTGAGAATTGTCGGGCGCTCTGTCCGCCGCTCCATGCCGGAGCGGCGGTCTTTTTGTGACCAGCTGCATGGCGCAAACGGAAAAGCCTGTCGTTTTTAAATGTGGAATTAAACCGTGAAGGCGGTCGATGTTGACTGCCTATCAGATTTGTTGGAAGAAAAATTCTGATCCTCCCCTCTACGTTTACCGGAAAACAACATGCCCAAACTGACTATCGTCGCCTTTGACGGCACGCGCTTCGAGCTGGATGCTGACCAAGGCTCCACCGTGATGGAAAATGCCGTGCGTAACTCGGTGCCGGGCATCGAAGCGGAATGCGGCGGCGCATGCGCCTGCGCGACCTGCCACGTTTACGTCGACGATGAGTGGACGGATCGCGTTGGCCCGCCGGAACCGATGGAAGAGGATATGCTCGACTTCGCCTTTGACGTCCGTCCGAGCTCGCGGCTTTCCTGTCAGATCCGGATGAAGGCGGCTCTCGACGGGCTGACCGTGCACGTGCCCGAGCGGCAGGCCTGATCGGCTTCAAAAAGAAGCCTCGCACGCCAGACGGACGAGCGAGGCGAGGCGGGCGCATAACCAATCGGACGAGGGAGGACCGCCCGCGGCTTACAACGCGCCAGGAGAACCAATACGAAAGATCAGGCGTACCCCGTCTAAACTTTCGTATGTGTTCATATTAGCGCGTGGCGGCTGAGTCGCATATCCCATTATGCCGAGAGGCTGTGGAGGACGTGGGCTTTTTTTACACAGGGTTGCTTGTATAGCACACAGTTCCGAGCGGCCCTTGCCCGAAATTTGGCTAATTCCTGCGCGCCGACGCATTGATTCGGTTGCTGAGCAGACGCATCATCCGGCGCTCAAAATTGACGGCCTCGACGCGGTCGAATTGCGCCTGCAACCTGTCGTGCTCTTCTATTCCGCGGCCGGATTCCTCCGAGACCAGCTCCTGCATGGCCTCGCAGCTGCGCTGGGCGGGCAGCGAACGGATCCTTTGCTCCATGCGGCGTGCCATCGTTCGGGCGATTTCCGCGTGACGCTCCTCGTGTCTCTTGATGTCGCTTGAGAGCGCATCCCAGACCATCGACAGTTCCTTGCTTGCGCCCCGGCGGTTTCGCCAGCGTGGCAGGATGATCTGCGTGTGAACGACGACTTTCGCGCTGGCGAGGCGGCAGCGGCCGTTCTTCTGGACGTAGCTTGCCTCGCCGCTGAAGCGGATTTTGGTGGCGCCTGGATGACGGGCCGACGAGCCGCTTGCGGTTGGTCCGCGCCGGCTCAGTTCGTCATCGAGCTGGCCTGCCGTTCTTCCACGGATATCGAAGTAGGAATAAGTCTTAGTCGCAATGACTTCGGCCGCGGCTTGGCTGCAGAGCGCAAGCGTCATGGAAAAAGCAAGCACGAGACGCATATAACGCGAAGCAGAAGGCATTCTTGACGCTACCCGTGTTGAAGTTTGACCGAGCTTGGGGCATAGGCACCCCAAGCGCAATACAGAGCTTAGGCTTTTTTGATCAGTGGGATAACCCCCGTGAGACAGCTTCAAAGCAGTTTCTGGCGGCTGGCACACGGCCGCGAAATAGAACTCGGACCGCGTGGCGTTATCATGGCGATCATCAACGTAACGCCGGATTCCTTTTCCGATGGCGGACGTTATGAAAGCGTCGATGCCGCCGTTGCGCATGCCCTCCAGGCTGTCGCAGACGGGGCGGAGATCATCGACGTCGGTGGGGAGTCGACGCGTCCGGGCGCTGCCTCGGTCAGCCCTTCGGAAGAGCAGGCGCGCGTGCTGCCGGTGATCGAGGCGCTGCGCGGCAGAAGCGACGCACTGATTTCGGTTGATACCTACCGGGCGGAGACGGCGCGGCTTGCGGTCGGGGTCGGCGCGCATATCATCAACGACGTCTTCGGATTGCAGAAGGATGCGGCGATCGCGAAGGTTTCGGCCGATACCGGCGCCGGGCTCTGCCTCATGCATACGGGCCGGGAACGCGAGAAGCTTCCCGACGTGATTGCCGACCAGCATCATTTTCTCGCTCGCTCTCTGGAGATCGCGGCGGAAGCCGGCGTTTCGCGTGAGCGGATCGTGCTCGATCCTGGGTTCGGCTTTGCCAAGGATGCCGATGAGAACCTGGAGCTGATGGCAAGATTTTCCGAGCTGCACCGTTTCGGATTGCCGCTCATCGCCGGGACCTCGCGCAAACGCTTCATAGGCACGGTGACAGGGCACGACGCGGCTGAGCGCGATGTTGCGACGGCAGCGACAAGTGCGCTTTTGCGGTTGCAGGGCGCAGCGGTTTTCCGGGTGCACAATGTCGCAATCAACAGGGACGCACTGGTCATGGCGGATGCTATGCTGGCTGCGCGCAGGAATTTCGAGCGGGGAGAAGGCTGAATGGGCATGCAATATACAATCACGCTGCAAAATTGCGCCTTCTTCGCGCGTCACGGCGTGCACGACGAAGAGGAGTTCCTCGGCCAGCGATTCTTCGTGGATGCCGAGCTCGATGTCATTGCGGGGGACGCTCTCGAAAGCGACTCGATCGACGATACCGTGAATTACGGAGTCGCCTTCGCAGTCATCGAGGAGATCGTGACAGGCAGGCGCCGTTATCTGATCGAATCGCTGGCACTCGATATCGCCAAGGGCCTTTGCGACAAGTTCCACCAGATCACGCGCGCCAAGATTACGGTGCGCAAGCCGAATGCGCCGGTGCCAGGCGTTCTCGATTTCGTACAGGTGAGCATTGAACACTTTGCCGGCCGTTGATGTGAGGTCCGCGACGCTTGGGCTGGGCGGCAATCTCGGCGATCCCGTGAAATCAATGGCTGCCGCGTTGCGGCTGCTCGACGCGCGTGATGATTGCCGCGTCGTCGCGGTTTCGCTGCTCTATCGCACGCCGCCCTGGGGCAAGACGGACCAATCCTTCTTCTTCAATGCATGCGCGGCGCTTGACACGCGGCTCGAACCGGAGGCGCTGCTCGACGTTTGTCTCGGTATCGAGCGAGACATGAAACGCGAGCGCATCGAGCGCTGGGGGCCGCGCACGCTCGACATCGATCTGCTGACTTTCGGCAATCTGGAGCAGGAGGCGCCGCGACTGGAGCTGCCGCATCCGCGCATGACCGACCGCGGGTTCGTTCTCACGCCGCTTGCCGATATAGCGCCGGGCCTCATCGTCAAGGGTCGGACGGTGGCAGACTGGCTTTCCGACGCGGATATCCAGGGCATCGAGGTTGCCGATGCCGACCGCGACTGGTGGCGCAGCAGCTGACAAAAAGAGCGGCGGAGAACCGCCGCTTCATGTTCCCGTATGACCGTATTTCTTACTGAACGGAGCCGACGGTCATTTCATCGACCTGGCGGGTCAGCGTGAGGCCGATGACCGGGATCATGCGGTCGTCGACCTTGACGGACACGGTCACGTTCATCGTCTTGTCGTCGCGGACGCGTGCGATCATCGCGCCGTTCAGCTTGGCGCGGTTCAAGCCGACGACGACCGTATCCTGTGTGACGGTTCCCGAGACCACGTCGAGACCCTTGCCGGCGGCACCATCGAGGAACTTGCCCTTATAGCTGCTACCCGCTTGCGCGATCACGGCTGTCATCGGCTGCTTGAATACGCCCACGCGGCAGGACCCATCCAGCTTGATGCCCGTCCCGCCGTCGTTCACGGCCGAGCCGATCAGATTGCAGCTGAATTTCGTGCCCTTGTATTTGCCGGCGACGATTTCGCCCGGACCCCGCCAAGTGCCCGCTACAGATTCGAAGAAAGCCTTGTCGCGTGTCGCGGCGCTGGCAGCCGTCGTACCATCTGCCATTGGAAACAAGGCCGCGGCGGCGAGCCCGCATACGAAGAGAAACTTGCGCGAATACATGGATTTTCCTTGGCAACCACCACCCGTTCGTAGCTCGGAGTTTTGCCGAATAATGGTTAATGCTTAGTTTCCAATGTGCCGAAATGCACTGGAAGTAAAGGAGTTTTGAAATACCGCAGGATTCAATTTCTGCCGCTAATACGCTGAACTTCCTATCGTTCGCGCATTCGTCCGTTACGGAAGGCGGGCGGGCAGAAAAACGACAGCGATGTCATTTGTTGCTCGTGCGCGCCGCCATCGACGGGGCGAGATCGCCGATGAAATCACCGATCCCGGGGCGCTTCAGCGCGCGAAAGGCAAGCGGACGGCAGAGATCCATCGCCGCTATGCCGATGCGGGCGGTCATCAGCCCGTTGATGACGCCTTCGCCGAGCCGGGCCGAGAGCTTGGAGGCGAGGCCATGACCGAGAACCTGCTGTACGAGGCTGTCGCCGACGGCGATGGAGCCGGTGACGGCGAGATGAGCAAGAACGTCCCGCATCAGGCGGATCATGCCGAGCGTGCCGGGCCTGCCGCCATAGAGCTCCGCCATGGCGCGGATCAGGCGCGAGGCTTCGTACAGGACATAGAGCAGATCGACGACGGCACGGGGGCTAACGGCAGTGACGATCGAAACACGTTTGGATGCATTGACGATCAGCGCTCTCGCCTGCCGGTCCAGAGGCGCCAGCAATTCACGTTCGGCGAGCGCGACGAGATGCGGTGCGTCGATGATGTCGCCTTCGGCGGCCGTCAGGGTCGCGCGGCCCTTGGCGGTCTCGGGCTTGCCAGCAAGCAGACTTGCAAGGTTCTTCACCAGGGCACGCGCCCTGGCGGGCTTCGTCTCAAGGATGGCGGCCTCCGCCTCCGCCTTGATGGTCTGAACCGCGGCAAGGCGCATGATGCCCGCGGTCTCGCGGATCACGATGGCGATGACTGCGAGGATGCCGATCGCGAGCGCCGCCAGCGCCGTGTAGCCCAGCCAGTCCGCACGGGAAAAGAGATCGCGGATCAGGCTGTCGGTCCAGAGACCGAAGGCGAGCGACAGGAGCACACCGAAGGCGCCAAGGGCGATCTTGGCGAAGGACGTACGCCTCTTGCGCGGCGCGGCGACGGGGAAGGGGGCGATATCCCCGTCCGGGTTGAGGAAGGGGTCCTCCTCGTCCGGGGTGAGCACCACTTCGCCGCCAAAGCTTGCGGGTTTGCGGCGTTCGGCCTTCTTTTCCGTCTCAACGGGGCGCGGATCGTCCTCGTAGGCGAAGGCGGCCGGGGCGCGGCGCGGCAGATCTGAATCTCCTGAGGCGGGTTTGCTCATGCGAGACGGTCTCCAAACAGAAACTGCATGGCCCGGTCGAGCCGGATATGCGGTACCGAGAGCTTTATGCCGGCACCGGTTTCCTCGAGCTGCGGCGGCCGGAAGCGAACGACATTCACGTCCGGCAATTGGGCATCTGGGCTTCCGGATTCAATGCTGTCGAACAGGCTCTCCGGGTTTTCCGGAAGATCCCCGGGAAAGATAGCCGTCTTCCTGAGGCCGTCAAAGCGTTCACCGGCGATCGTCTCGCCTTCGATCGGCGTGCCGACGATGACCGGCAATTCGTGACCGTCGCGCTTGACGGTCGCCTCGCGGGTGGCGCGCACGGAGGCAAGCGCCATGACGTCGATGCCAGCGCCAGCCATACCAATCCGCTGAATGGCGCGATCTACGAGACGGCGCGTCAGTGCATCCAGGCGGTCGTGGCTCTCGTGATGCAGATGATCGGCCTTTGTGGCGGCGACAAGAACACGATCGATGCGGCGGCCGAGAAGCGAGGAGAGGAGTGAGTTGGTGCCGGGGCGGAAACAGGCAAGAACGTCGGTCAGCGCCCGTTCCAGGTCCTGCATCGCCTCGGGGCCGCGGTTCAGGGCCTGCAGCGCATCGACAAGAACGATCTGGCGGTCGAGCCGCGCAAAATGTTCGCGGAAGAAAGGTTTGACGACGACGGCTTTATAGGACTCGTAGCGGCGCTCCATCATCGCCCAGAGCGATCCCTTGGCGGGCTTGCCTTTGGATGGAAATTCGAGAGGCGCGAAAGTGAGCGCGGGCGATCCCTCAAGATCGCCGGGCAATAGAAAGCGGCCCGGCGGCAATGTCGACAACGAGCGCTCGTCGGCCTTGCAGGCCTTCAGGTAGCCGGTGAAAGCGGCGGCGAGATCGCGTGCGCGCATCTCATCGGCCGGCGCGTCGACGTCGGCCGCCCCGGTGACTGCCAGCCAGTCGCGGGAGAGTTCCGCGCGGACACCCTTGCGGGCGAGCTCCAGCGTTTCCTCGCTGAATGTCCTGTAGTCCTTGGCAAGAAGCGGCAGATCGAGCAGCCATTCTCCGGGATAATCGACGATATCGATCGAGAGGCGGCCGGGCGAAAACAGACGGTTCCAGCCGCTGGCGCTCTGATACTCCAGCGTGATGCGCAGTTCGGAAATGGCGCGGGTCGAATCCGGCCATATCCGCTCTTTCACCAGAGCGCGGATGTGATCCTCATACTGGAATCGCGGCACCGCGTCGTCCGGTTGATGCTCCAGGCGGACGGCCGATACCCGGCCGGACTGTACGGGCTCGAAAAGCGGCAAGCGCCCGCCGTGCAGCAGGTTATGCACGAGCGACGAGATGAAGACGGTCTTGCCTGAGCGGGAGAGCCCGGTGACCCCGAGGCGGATGGCCGGATTCACGAGGCTTGAGGCGCGATCCGCGAGATTGTCGAGTGCGATGCGCGCGTCGTCGGCGAATGATGTCAGGCTTGGCGGCAAGGCGGGTTTCCGGTTGTCAGTGCTCAAGCATATAGGACGGGAAGCCGTCCACAAAAAGAAGCGGCTTTAATCGCGCAGGAAGTCGGTCAGCTTCCAGCTCGCGGAACCGTTGTCGAAATCGAGGACCGCAAGGCCGGCCGGGGGAAAGCCGCCCGGCAGTGCGCGGAGCAGGGCATCGTGGCCGATGAGCGCTTCCAGTGTTAGCTCGCCCGTCGGATTATGACCGACGAGCATGACGGAGCCGACCGTCTGGGAATCGATGATCTCGAAGTAGATCTGTGGGGTGGCGTTGTAGAGCTCATCGACGTAGCGGATATCCAGCGACAGCCCCATTGCACGATGCATGGCATCGGTGGTCTCGCGGCAACGCCTTGCGGTGGAGCTGATCAAAAGATCCGGCCGGTAGCCTTTGTCGGCTGCGCGGTCGGCGACGATTTCCGCCTCGTCATAACCCTTGTCGCTCAGCGGCCGGTCGAAATCCCGTTCGCCGGGCTGCGCCCAGGCGGCCTCGGCATGCCGCAACAGATAGATTCGTGAAGGCGGAGGCAAAATTGCGGCCATAGAAGAATCCACGAGCGAATGAACCTTTTCAGTAGCCTCCGCCGATCGCCGGCGTCAACCGCATCCGCGCCGCTTGCCGCACAAAACACGAACTACAACACGTCATCTTGAACAAGAAGCAAAATCCAGCAGTCCTAATAGTGCTTGGAAAATAGCCTGTTAGCGTAAAAATATGACAGATTTAAAAATCTGTTAACGTGTCGTATTTGGCTTGAATCGGCGACGGCGCTTGGGATATACACCCGGCCAGATGAGATGTTCTTCAGGAGAATCGCGTTGAGTGAGAAGATCGATCTTAGCAGTTACGTTCCCTCGGAGGACGAGGAATTTATGAACACAAACCAGCGGGCTTACTTCAGAGCTAAGCTGGTCGCATGGAAAAACGACATCCTTAGAGAAGCGCGCGAGACACTGGACCATCTCGCTGAGGAAAGCGCCAATCATCCGGACCTCGCAGACCGGGCTTCTTCCGAAACAGATCGGGCGATTGAACTACGGGCCCGCGACCGGCAGCGAAAGCTGATCTCCAAGATCGATGCAGCATTGCAGCGTATCGAAGACGGTACCTACGGCTATTGCGAGGAAACAGGCGAGCCGATCGGCATCAAGCGTCTCGACGCGCGGCCGATCGCAACGCTGTCGATCGAAGCGCAGGAGCGCCACGAGCGGCGCGAAAAGGTCTATCGGGACGAATAGGCCTTCAGGCGCTCCTCAAACAAAAAAAGCACCGCCGTCGCGGTGCCTTTTTTGTTCGCGCAGCGCGCTTATTTTTCGCGGTTGACGCTCATCTCGCCAAAGATACGCGCCACTTCCTTCTGTAGGTCGGAATCGGCGCCGGTGATCGGCGCCATTTCCGGATCGCGGCGCGGCAGGCTGCCGGACGGCGACGGAGCAGGCCGGGCAGGGGCGTTGGCAACAGGTACGACGCGCTGCGCAGCCAGCGTATTGTCCATCTCTTCTTGAAGGATCCGTTCGAAATCGCTGACTGAGCTCTTTGGAGCGGCGGCGGCTGCCTCGCCTCTGACCACCGGTATGCCTTGCTCGACGGTTGGCGGGCTTTGCGCCGGTCGGGTCGAGAGCTGCGGCTCCAATCGCTGCTGCGGCAGCACCCGCTGGCGCGCGGCATCGAGGACATCGGCGGCGCTGGCTGCCTCCACAACCGGGGCGACTGGGCGTTCCGGAGCCTTTTCGGGAGCCCTTGGAATGACGGGCGGCTGTGCAGCAGACGGGGCGGTCTCGGGTTCGATGTTTGCTGCCGGAACCGGTGGCGCCGCCATAGGCGGTATTGCGGGCGCCGGTGCAGGATGCGCCGCAACAACGCGTTCGGGGGGACCAGAACGTGGCTCGACGGCGGGCGCAGGAGTTCGGACCTCCGGCGCTTCAGCTTCACGCTCGACGGGTGCTGCCAGCTTCGGCTGCGGCACCACCGGCGGTTCTGGCGCTGCGATCACCGGGGTAGGCTGGGGCGCCGGTATGGGCTTGAAAGCGGGCTCGAATCGATCTTCGCTCTCCTGCCCAATCCGGCTTTCGATGACGATGTCGGTCGGGCCGCCGATCATGATGAGATGCTCGACATCGTCACGGCGCACGAGCACCAGCCGGCGGCGCGTATCGACAGCTGCCGCATCCAGAACCTGCAGACGGGGCTGACGATTCTTGCCGCCGCGCACGAAAGGCGAAGGCGCCCGGCTGCGGAGGATCCAGAAGATGCCGATCAAGACCAGCAGGGCGATGCCGACCCCGCCGGCTGCGAGGAGGAAACGGCTGCCATAAGCGCCCATTACATCGTCGAACATGATCCTTTACTCCCGTTGCGGCCTCATCATATGTGACGGCTTTTCAATTCCTTAGGCAATAGGTCGCATGCTTGTCCAGTCACGGCGGCGTCGCAAGCGCAGGTTTCATCCGGAAATACTTGGTTGCGAAACTGGCCCTGTTGCCTGTGAATTCAAGCTTTCTTGGCCACTCACAGTGTTTTTGCAAGCGCCGCAAATTGCTAATAATGAACGAACGCCTGATTCCTGCTTTGTCTTAAGATTATCACAAAGCCAGACAGGCTCATGCGAGGAATAGATGACGACACCACGTCAGGCTGACGACTACAACGCCCCGATCGTGGATCGCGGAGGGCGCTCCGGGACGGCTGTTCGCATCATTCTTCTGGCGCTGGTGCTTGTTGCTGCCGCGGCAGCATTTGTTTTCTTCAAAGAGTCACTCGATAACCAGATGGTGCTTGGTGTCCTTGGCGTGCTGGCAATGGTCGGCATCTTCTTCCTGGTTTCCTCGGTCATCGGCTTCATCGAAGTGATGCCGCAACGGCAATCGGACAGCCTCGCCCGGTCGTTTCTCAACAGCCACCCCGACGGTTCGCTGATTACCGACGAGAAGGGCCGCATCATCTACGCCAACGCTGCCTACGGGAAGCTCACCGGCGCGCGCAAGCCGACCGAGGTCCAGACGCTTGAAGCGCTGCTTTCCCGGCATCGGGAGTCGAACGAGGCGTTGTACCGGCTGACGAACGGGCTTCGAGAGGGCCGGGAGGGGCAGGAGGAATTCCGTCTGCTGCGGGCTCTTGGGCCGTCGTCGAACGGTTCGGGCGCTCATTGGTACCGCCTCAAGGCGCGAACGCTGAAAACCGAGGAGAGCCCCCGAAAGCCCCTGCATATCTGGCAGATCAGCGACATCACCTCCGAGCGGGACGACCAGGAGCGATTCTTCAAGGAACTGCAGAACGCGATCGACTATCTTGACCATGCGCCGGCCGGCTTCTTCTCAGCGGGGCGCAAGGGCGAGATCTTCTACGTGAATGCGACGCTTGCCGAATGGCTGGGAGTCGATCTCACCAAGTTTGTGCCAGGGTCGATGACGATCGGCGATCTCGTGGCGGGCGGCGGGCTGGCTCTCATCCAATCGGTGCAGGCCGAGCCCGGGCTCAAGAAGACGGACACGCTTGACCTCGACCTCAAGAAGGCGAACGGCCAGAGCCTGCCGGTTCAGATTGTCCACAGCGTGACGTCCACACGCGACGGCGCACCGGGCGAAAGCCGGACGATCGTGCTAAGGCGGCAGGCGGGCACCGAGAGCGAGCAGTCGGCTTCGGCTGCCGCGATGCGCTTTACACGCTTCTTCAACAACACGCCGATGGCGATCGCGTCGGTCGACGGGAACGGCCGTATCCTTCGCACGAATGCGCCGTTCCTCAAGCTCTTCTCCGGCATCGTGTCGCGCGACGATGTCGACAATGGCGCAGCCCTCGAAGTCATCGTTCAGGAAAGCGACCGCCAGAGGCTGACGGATGCGCTGGCCGCCGCGAAGGACCGCCAGGGCGATATTGCGCCGATCGATTCACGCATGCCGAACGACGAAGGGCGGCATTTCCGCTTCTACGTCAACGCCGTCATCGATCAAAGCGACGAGGCGCCGGAAGAAGCGGCCATCGTCTACGCCGTCGAGACGACGGAACAGAAGGCGCTGGAAGCCCAGATGGCCCAGACGCAGAAAATGAATGCAGTCGGCACGCTTGCGGGCGGCATAGCGCACGACTTCAACAACGTGCTGACGGCGATCCTTTTGTCTTCCGACCATCTGCTGCTGCAGGCGCGTCCCGCCGATGCAAGCTTTGCCGATCTGATGGAAATCAAGCGCAATGCCAACCGCGCGGCCGTTCTCGTGCGCCAGCTGCTGGCGTTCTCGCGCAAGCAGACGATGCGGCCGACCGTCTTGACCCTCACGGATGTCGTCGGCGATCTGCGCATGCTCGTCGACCGGTTGCTGTCCGGCACAAACGTCAAGCTCGATGTCGAATACGGCCGCGACCTCTGGCCGGTAAAGACCGACCTGTCGCAGTTCGAGCAGGTGCTGATCAATCTTTGCGTCAACGCGCGCGATGCCATGCCCGAGGGCGGCAAGCTGACGCTGCGCACCCGCAACGTGACGGCGGCCGAGGTGGCCGGGTTCAATTATTCCTACATGCCGCATGAGGATATGGTGCTGGTCGAGGTCGCCGACACGGGGACCGGGATCGCGCCCGAGATCATGGACAAGATCTTCGAGCCCTTCTTCACGACCAAGGAGGTGGGCAAGGGAACGGGTCTCGGGCTTGCGATGGTCTACGGCATCGTCAAGCAATCCGGCGGCTACATTCAGCCGGAATCCGAAGTCGGCAAGGGAACCACGTTCCGCATCTTCCTGCCTCGCCATATTGCCGATGCGGCTGTTGCCGCCGAGGCCGAAGCTCTCGAGGTGATGGAAGCCGGACAGTCCGAGCAGGCGGCCGCAGCTCAGCCGGAGCAGCCGGAAGACCTGACGGGCAATGCCGTCATCCTGCTCGTCGAGGACGAGGAGGCAGTGCGCCGGGGCGGCAAGCGAATGCTGGAGACCCGCGGCTATACGGTCCACGAGGCAGGTTCAGGCACCGAAGCACTCGACATCATGGACGAACTGGACGGCAAGGTGGACGTCGTCGTTTCGGATGTCGTCATGCCGGAAATGGACGGGCCGTCGCTGTTGCGCGAACTGCGCAAGAGATATCCGGACATGAAGTTCATCTTTGTTTCCGGCTATGCGGAAGACGCTTTTGCCCGCAATCTGCCGCCGGACGCCAAGTTCGGCTTCCTGCCGAAGCCCTTCTCGCTGAAGCAGCTTGCCGTCGTCGTCAAGGAAACTCTCGAAAGCGAATAGGGAGGCGGCAAGCGCCTCCCGCGGACTTCAATCGTCCAGTGCGACGGCGATCTCGGCTGCCAGACGTGCGTTGTTCTCGACCAGCGCGATATTGGTCTTAAGGCTGCGGCCTTCCGTCAGATCGAAGATGGTGCTGAGGAGATAGGGCGTAACGGCCTTGCCAAAGATTTCATCGCGCTCGGCACTGTCCAGCGCCCGCTCGATATAGATCTCCATCTCCTCGCGCGGGATCTCGTCGGCTTCCGGGACCGGATTGGCAACGAGCATGCCGCCGTCGATGCCGAGCTGCTCGCGGGTGGCCTGGAAATTGGCGATGGCGGCCGGGCTGTTCAGCGACAGGGGGCTTCTCAAGCCCGAGGAGCGCGACCAGAAGGCCGGAAACTCTTCGCTTTCGTAGGTGACGACCGGGACGCCGCTGGTTTCCAGCACTTCGAGTGTCTTCGGAATGTCGAGGATCGCCTTGGCGCCGGCGCAGACGACGATGACGCCGGTGCGGGCAAGTTCCGGCAGGTCAGCGGAGATATCGAAGCTTTCTTCGGCACCCCGATGTACGCCGCCGATACCGCCGGTGGCAAAGACCTTGATGCCGGCGCGGGCCGCCGCAATCATCGTTGCGGCAACCGTTGTGGCGCCCGTGCGGCGCTCGGCAACTGCGAAGGCGAGGTCGGCACGCGAGACCTTCATCACGTCTTTTTCCTGCGCGAGCTTCTCGAGCTCCTCCGGCTCCAACCCGACATGCAGAATGCCGTGAATGACGGCAATCGTTGCCGGCACTGCACCCTGCTCGCGGATGATCGCCTCGACGCTGCGGGCCATTTCGATATTGCCGGGGTAAGGCATGCCATGGGTGATGATGGTCGATTCGAGTGCCACCAGCGGCGCGCCGCGCTGCTTTGCAGCGGCAACCTCCTTGGAATAGGAGACCGGCAGGAGAGGGGAGATCGGTTTGGTCATTGTCTCTTCCGTTTCATCGGTGCTGCAGATTCAATGCAGAATTCTTGCGCTCTGAACAAGAGCCAGTGTGTCCGCAAGCAGGCTGGGTGTCAGCCTTTCATTGACGGCATGCGGCGACTGGACGGTCAGCGCGGCCGCCGCCGCGCCATGCCGGATGGCCTCCTCGAGCGGCGCCCCGTGCATCAAGGCGGAAAGGATGCCGGCTGCGAGCGAGTCGCCTGCACCGGTGACGTCGGCGACGGTCTCGACCGATGGAGGCTGCAGGCAGAAGGCGCCATCCGGGCCGAAAGCGATCAGCTCGCGCTGCCCGCGCGTGACGACGCCGCCTTTGAGGCCCATGTCGCCGAGCAGTGACAGCCAGTCTTCCGGCCTCTCCGGGCGCCGGCCGGTCAGGGCCGCGGCTTCCGCCTCGTTGAGGAAAAGATGGTCGATGCCACTAATGGAAGGCCTGAGCTTGACGACCTTTGCCGGGGATATGGCGATCGCGGCAACCGGTTTGCCGAGCGCATTGGCGCGGCTCACGAGCGCGGTGATCGTATCTTCCGGCAGGTTTGCGTCGAAAAGGATGAGGTCGGTGGCGGCGAAGGCTTCGCGCACCCAGCGGATCGCCAGCCGTCGCGGGACGAAGTAGCGGTAGAGTTCCATGTCGGCCAGCGCCACCACCAGATTGCCATCCCGCTCGATTATCGCGGTGTAACTTGGGGTCTTGCGGTCGAGAAAGACGAAGGGCCGGTCGTCGATACCGGCCGCGTAGGCTGCCTCCGTCACCAATTCGCCCGTCGGATCGCCGCCGCGCGGGGAAATCATCGTCACATCGAAGCCGAGCCGCGCGAGGTTCCTGGCGGCATTGAAGGCGCCGCCGCCCGGCTCCTCGAACCATTCGCCGGGGTTGCTGGCCCCCGGCGCCGTCTCGCCGGAGATACGCCCGCGCCGATCGATATGCGCGCCGCCGAGAACGAGAATCCTGTTCTTCATGTCTTCAGTTCCCGATGATCGAATCGACGGGGCCGCAGAGGAGCCCCCGCGTGCTTGCGCCGCAATCTAAGCCGTTGCTTTGCATCAATAAAACAAACGTAGAACACAGACCGTTTTGCCTTTTTCTTTCAACCATTTGGACCCCACTTGCGAAATGAGAACAAATGGCGTACAAACCCGATATCAACGGCGACATTGCTAGAGCGGCTTCAATAACCTAAAGGTGGATCGAATGTCACAGAATACATTGCGGCTTGTAGAGGACAAATCGGTGGACAAAAGCAAGGCACTTGAAGCGGCACTCTCACAGATCGAGCGGTCGTTCGGCAAGGGCTCGATCATGAAACTTGGCGCGAACGAGAGCGTCATCGAGGTCGAAACGGTATCGACCGGTTCCCTCAGCCTCGATATCGCGCTCGGCATCGGCGGTCTTCCGAAGGGCCGCATCATCGAAATCTACGGACCGGAAAGCTCGGGCAAGACGACGCTGGCACTGCAGACGATCGCCGAAGCGCAGAAGAAGGGCGGCATCTGCGCATTCGTGGATGCGGAACATGCGCTCGATCCGGTCTATGCCCGCAAGCTCGGCGTCGATCTCCAGAACCTTTTGATCTCCCAGCCGGATACCGGCGAGCAGGCACTCGAAATCACCGATACGCTGGTACGCTCGGGAGCGGTCGACGTTCTCGTTGTCGACTCGGTTGCGGCGCTGACGCCGCGTGCCGAAATCGAGGGCGAGATGGGCGACAGTCTTCCAGGCCTTCAGGCGCGCCTGATGAGCCAGGCGCTGCGCAAGTTGACGGCGTCGATCTCCAAGTCGAACACCATGGTCATCTTCATCAACCAGATCCGCATGAAGATCGGCGTCATGTTCGGCTCGCCGGAAACGACGACGGGCGGAAACGCGCTGAAGTTCTACGCCTCTGTCCGCCTCGACATCCGCCGCATCGGCGCGGTCAAGGAGCGCGAAGAGGTGATCGGCAACCAGACCCGCGTCAAAGTCGTCAAGAACAAGATGGCGCCTCCGTTCAAGCAGGTCGAATTCGACATCATGTATGGTGAAGGCGTATCGAAGACCGGCGAGCTGGTCGATCTCGGCGTCAAGGCCGGCATCGTCGAGAAGTCCGGTGCCTGGTTCTCCTACAACAGCCAGCGTCTCGGCCAGGGCCGCGAGAACGCCAAGCTCTTCCTGCGTGACAATCCGGATCTCGCCCGCGAGATCGAGATGGCCCTTCGTCAGAATGCGGGTCTTATCGCCGACCGGTTCCTGCAGAATGGTGGACCGGACGCCAACGATGGCGACACCGACACGGATATGTAGTTTTTACAGCTGCCACTCCGGCATATCGAAACCGGCCGCATTCCTGACCAGAATGCGGCCGGTTTTGTTTGTCTGCTGGACAGTGGCAAGGGTGAACGTTAAAAGCCACTGGATTTGAGTTTTGACCTGCCTCGGGCAGCATTGAAGGGCATAGCATGAGCGGTGTGAATGATATCCGGTCGAGCTTTCTCGACTATTTCAAGAAGAACGGCCACGAGATCGTGCCGTCGAGCCCGCTCGTGCCGCGTAACGACCCGACGCTGATGTTCACCAATGCCGGGATGGTGCAGTTCAAGAACGTCTTCACCGGTCTGGAACAGCGCCCCTACAAGACCGCATCGACGGCGCAGAAATGCGTTCGCGCCGGCGGCAAGCACAACGACCTCGACAATGTCGGATATACCGCGCGCCACCACACCTTCTTCGAAATGCTCGGCAACTTCTCGTTCGGCGATTATTTCAAGGAGCGCGCGATCGAGCTTGCCTGGAACCTGATCACCAAGGAATTCGGTCTCGACGCCAAGCGCCTGCTGGTCACCGTCTATCACACCGACGACGACGCCTTTAACCTCTGGAAGAAGATCGCCGGCCTTCCGGATGACAAGATCATCCGCATTCCGACCAGCGACAATTTCTGGGCGATGGGAGATACCGGCCCTTGCGGCCCCTGTTCGGAAATCTTCTACGATCATGGCGAGCAGATCTGGGGCGGCCCGCCGGGTTCGCCCGAGGAGGATGGCGACCGCTTCATCGAGATCTGGAACCTCGTCTTCATGCAGTACGAGCAGGTGACGAAGGAAGAGCGTGTCGACCTGCCGCGTCCCTCCATCGACACCGGCATGGGGCTGGAACGCGTTGCCGCCGTGCTGCAGGGCAAGCACGACAACTACGACATCGACCTGTTCCGGGCGCTGATCGAAGCTTCGGAAGAGGCGACCGGCGTGAAGGCCGAGGGCGAGCGCCGCGCGAGCCACCGGGTCATCGCCGACCATCTGCGTTCCTCGGCGTTTCTGATCGCTGATGGTGTTCTACCGTCGAACGAAGGCCGCGGCTACGTGTTGCGCCGCATCATGCGCCGCGCCATGCGCCATGCCCAGCTGCTGGGTGCCAAGGAACCGCTGATCTGGAAGCTGCTGCCGGCGTTGGTCCAGCAGATGGGCCGCGCCTATCCCGAGCTGGTACGCGCCGAAGCGCTGATCTCCGAGACGCTGAAGCTTGAGGAAACCCGTTTCCGCAAGACGCTGGAACGTGGCCTGTCGCTGCTTTCGGATGCCACGACGACGCTTGGCAAGGGCGACATGCTCGATGGCGAGACGGCATTCAAGCTCTATGACACCTACGGTTTCCCGCTCGACCTGACGCAGGATGCGCTGCGTGCCCGCGAGATCGGCGTGGATCTGGCCGGCTTTACCGATGCAATGGGGCGCCAGAAGGCGGAAGCCCGGTCGCACTGGGCGGGTTCCGGCGACAAAGCGACCGAGACCATCTGGTTCGAGCTCAAGGAACAGCACGGCGCAACCGAATTCCTGGGCTATGATACCGAGACGGCCGAAGGTGTCGTTCAGGCGATCGTCAAGGATGGCGCTGCCGTCGAATCCGCTACCGCCGGCGACAAGGTGCAGATCGTCGTCAACCAGACGCCATTCTACGGCGAATCCGGCGGTCAGGTGGGCGATACCGGCATCATCAGCTCGGATCACGCGAAGGTCGAGATCACCGACACGCAGAAGAAGGGCGAAGGCCTCTTCGTGCATTCCGGTATCGTCGCCGAAGGTTCGATCAAGGCGGGCGACGCCGTCGCGCTGACCGTCGACCATGCACGCCGGTCGCGGCTGCGGGCGAACCACTCGGCAACGCACTTGCTGCACGAGGCGCTCCGCGAAGTGCTCGGCACGCATGTGGCGCAGAAGGGCTCGCTGGTCGCACCCGAGCGCCTGCGCTTCGACGTCTCGCATCCGAAGCCGATGTCCGCCGAGGAGCTCAAGGTCGTCGAGGACATGGCCAACGAGATCGTGCTGCAGAACGCGCCGGTCACGACGCGCCTAATGAGCGTCGATGACGCGATTGCCGAGGGTGCCATGGCGCTTTTCGGCGAGAAGTACGGCGATGAAGTGCGCGTCGTTGCGATGGGTGAGGGCGTGCGCGGCACGAAGGCCGGCAAGCCTTACTCGATCGAGCTTTGTGGCGGCACGCATGTCTCGGCGACGGGCCAGATCGGCCTGGTTCGCATCCTCGGTGAGAGCGCGGTCGGGGCCGGCGTTCGCCGCCTCGAGGCGGTGACCGGTGAAACCGCCCGCGAATATCTGACCGAACAGGACGAACGCGTGAAATCGCTTGCTTCGTCGCTGAAGGTTCAGCCTTCCGAAGTGCTCTCGCGCGTCGAAGCGCTTGTGGACGAGCGCCGCAAGCTGGAGCGCGAACTGGCGGATGCCAAGCGCAAGCTTGCCATGGGCGGCGGACAGGGTGGATCGGCCGATGCCGCACGCGAAGTTGCCGGTGTGAAGTTTCTGGGCAAGGCAGTCACAGGTGTCGACCCGAAAGATCTGAAGGGGCTCGCCGACGACGGCAAGTCCAGCATCGGCTCGGGAGTCGTGACGCTGATCGGTGTTTCCGAAGACGGCAAGGCGAGCGCAGTCGTCGCCGTGACGCCGGACCTGACGGGACGGTTCAGCGCCGTCGATCTGGTGCGCGTCGCATCGGCCGCTCTTGGCGGCAAGGGCGGCGGCGGGCGACCGGATATGGCGCAGGCCGGTGGGCCCGACGGATCCAAGGCCGAAGACGCGATCGAGGCTGTCGCGGCAGCGCTTGCTGGCTGAGTATCGCAATAGGTTGGGGCTTCGATGAAGGTTTATCGCTCGCAGGCAAAGATGGTCGGGCTGACGCTGCTTGCCCTGGTGATGGCGGTGCTGCTTGGCTTTGTCGGCTTCGGCGGCTACCAGCGGGAAGGGGCAGGCAATCTGCCCCTTTTGATCGGCATCATCGGCGGCGGCTTCTTCTTCATCAGCTTCATCCTCCTGCTTATCAAGGCTTTGGACCGCCGACCGGCACTCGATTTTTCTGCCGAGGGTCTAATGATTCCTGATGCGGCCAAAGAGCGGATCAAGTGGGATGATCTGCTTGCCGCCCGCCTCTTCCAGGTTCATCGGCAGAAATTCATCGAGCTGCAAATCAAGCCGCAGGCTGTGGCCGCGCTCTCGCTTCGGCGCATGACCAAGCTCAACAACAAGGCGATGGGCAAGTCCGAAGACTTCATCACCGTCGCCATGAGCGGGCTTACTATGCCCGCAGATCGCGTACTCGAGCTGGTCGGCAAGCGCGGCGAGGAATAGCGCGGCCGATTTTCGGCCGTAGCCTCTGCCGCTATGTTATTTCATGCGGCCTGCATCGCCTTCATGGCTTCGTCGTCCAGCATGGTGGCTCGCCGGTAGCCTTCGCGATTGGCCACGCGGGCGGCATAATCCACGAAACCCTGCCGCTTCTCGATCGTGCCGATGCCCAGACCCCAGCCGATGTGGGAGCCGACGTAAACGTCGGCGGCGGTAAAGCGATCGCCGGCGATATAGGGGTTCTCGATTACAGCCTTTTCGAGCGTGTCCATCACATCGGCAAAACTGCCGTAGCCGGCCATGCGAGCCTTTTCTGCAGGGGTTACAAAGCCGAGCGCACTATTGGTAGCTGCTGCTTCGAGCGGTCCGGCGACGAAGAACATCCAGCGATAATAGCTGCCGCGCTCTTCCGGCTTCGGAGCGAGCTCTCTTTCCGGGAAGGTCTCGGCGAGATAGGCGCAGATCGCGGCACATTCCGTGACTATCGTCTTGCCATGCTTGATGGCAGGCACTTTACCCATCGGGTTCACGGCCAGGTATTCAGGCGACTTGATGGTGTCGCCGAATCTCATGATTTCCGTGCGGTAGGGAGCGCCTGTCTCCTCAAGCATCCAGCGGGCGATACGGCCGCGCGACATCGGATTGGTGTAGAACACCAGCTCTTCGCTCATGATAATCTCCTCCTCGGTGCCTGATATCTGGCGCAGGCGAACGATGCGGCAATGCCTAACAGAGGCGACGGTCAATTCGTGGCAACAATCACAGCTGTTTGCGGTATTGAATGAAGCCGGAGCGCTGTGCAATCTGGTCGTAGAGCCGCTGTGCCCGCTCGTTCGTCTCGTGCGTCATCCAGTAGAGGCGCCCGGCTCCGTGCTCGCGGGCGAGATCGGCAACCCTGTCGATGAGTGCTGCGCCGGTTCCGAGACCGCGCTGGTCCGCCTCGACGTATAAGTCCTGCAGGTAGCAGGTCCATTGCGGAAGCCATGTGGATCGATGAAAAATTGCATGCACGATGCCAACGAGGCGGCCGGTCTCGTCGAAGGCGCCGAAGGCGTGCATTGGTTCCGCCGGATCATGGAACCGCGACCAAGTCAGCTCGGTCGTCGCGGCCGGAATGGCGACTTCATAGAAGCGCTGGTAGCCCTGCCAGAGCGGCTCCCAGGCGGCACGATCGGATGGTTGAAGCAGGCGGATTGTCGTCATTTTCTGTTCCCTTATTGCCGTTGAAACGAAAACGGCGGGGAAATCCCCGCCGCTCGTTTTGCTTCTTTCTGATGGCTTATGCCATGGCCTTCTGAAGGTTCTCGTCGATCTTGTCGAGGAACGCCGTCGTGGAGAGCCAGGGCTGATCGGGGCCGATCAAGAGCGCCAGGTCCTTGGTCATGAAGCCGGCTTCGACGGTGTCGACGCAGACCTTTTCGAGGGTCGAAGCGAACTTGGCGAGTTCTGCGTTGTCGTCGAGCTTGGCGCGGTGTGCGAGGCCGCGGGTCCAGGCGAAGATCGAGGCGATCGAGTTCGTCGACGTTTCCTGACCCTTCTGGTGCTGGCGGTAGTGGCGGGTAACCGTGCCGTGAGCGGCTTCGGCTTCAACCGTCTTGCCGTCCGGCGTCAGCAGAACCGAGGTCATGAGGCCGAGGGAACCGAAGCCCTGCGCGACAGTGTCGGACTGAACGTCGCCGTCGTAGTTCTTGCAGGCCCAGACATAACCACCGGACCACTTGAGGGCCGAGGCGACCATGTCGTCGATCAGACGGTGCTCGTAAGTGATGCCGGCTTCCTTGAACTGATCCTTGAATTCGGTCTCGTAGATTTCCTCGAAGATGTCCTTGAAGCGGCCGTCATAGGCCTTGAGGATGGTGTTCTTCGTGGAGAGGTAAACCGGCCACTTGCGCATCAGACCGTACATCATCGAGGCGCGGGCGAATTCGCGGATCGATTCATCGAGGTTGTACATAGCCATGGCGACGCCGGAGCCCGGCGCGTTGAAGACTTCCTTCTCGATGACCTGGCCGTCTTCGCCGACGAACTTGATGGTCAGCTTGCCCTTGCCCGGGAACTTGAAGTCGGTCGCGCGGTACTGGTCGCCGAAAGCGTGACGGCCGACGACGATCGGCTGCGTCCAGCCCGGAACGAGGCGCGGAACGTTCTTGCAGATGATCGGCTCGCGGAAGATGACGCCGCCCAGGATGTTGCGGATCGTGCCGTTGGGGCTCTTCCACATTTCCTTGAGGTTGAATTCCTTCACGCGCGCTTCATCCGGCGTGATCGTCGCGCACTTGATGCCGACGCCGTACTTCTTGATGGCGTTGGCCGCATCAACGGTAACCTGGTCGTTGGTGGCGTCGCGGTTCTGAACCGAGAGGTCGTAGTAGTCGATGTTGAGGTCGAGATACGGATGGATCAGCTTGTCCTTGATAAGCTGCCAAATGATGCGCGTCATTTCATCGCCGTCGAGATCGGCGACGGGATTGGCGACCTTGATCTTCTTCATGTATCTGCCTCGTTCAAGCTAGCATGGGAACAGGTGTCCCGGTGGGTGATAGGGTCCGGAGCGCTATAGCATTGTGAACCGGGAACGCAAAGCCGCAAGCGGCCCGCGGCGTGGTTTTTGCGCGGCCATTGCCAAGCGCACGGATTCGGCTAGTGTCCCGCCACCGCTTGTTGCCCGATGGATATTTTTGATGAAGACGATAGCCTTGCTGTGTCTCCTTGCCGCACCTGGCGCTCTGCACGCCGCCGACGTTGCCGATCCCGTGAAGGAGATCATGGACGCGACGGTGAGCAACTGGTCGGGCGCCGATACCGAGTGGATCGACATCTTCGATGCTGCGAAAATCGATCAGCGTTTCAGCAGCGACTTCGTCGCGAAGTATCATGAGGCCGAAAAGCATCCGGCGATGGAAGACGGCATTTCGCCCTTCGATTACGATGTGATCGTCAACGGCGAGGATGCGTGCCCGCTGAAGGATATTTCGATCACGCCGCCGCCGGCCAATGGAAAGACGGAGGTCGTCGTGCGCTTTCGAAAGATGGATTGCGCGGATGGACCGGAGGCGCAAGTGGTTTCAACGGTTCGCTTCGAACTGATCGATGAAGGCGGCAAGCCGGTGGTTGACGATATCGTCAACGAGGACAGCGAGACGAAGGAGTCTACCTCGCTGAAAGCGATCATGACGGATATCATCGACGGCAATTGACGTCGTTCGGATTTGAGTTGCTTCCGGTGGCGCGGCAGTATCTCGCAGAAAGGGCATCTCATGATCTGCCGCATGAAAGGTGTCCACATTGTTTTCCGGCTTTGACTTTCGCGATTGGCTTCTTGCCAATGATCCGGCGCTTTCTCGGCTTCGCATGGCATCGCGGGTAACGCTGACGGTCGTCTTTTCCACCGTCATCCTGATTGCCTTCCATTTCCTGGTCACACCGCTGCCGCAGGTCGCTTATGGTCTCGGGATCGTGCTTTCGGTCGAAGGGGGCGTCGCCGTGCGCGACAAGGGCTATTCGCGCCAGCTCGTCACCCGGCTGCTCGGCTGCATCGCCAGTCTCGTGGCGCTCGGCATTGCGGCAGGCCTTGAAGAGCACCGCTACCTGTCGGACGCCGTCTTTCTTGTAGTGATCCTGCTTGCAACATCGAGCCGGGTGTTCGGGCCGCGCGGTCATGCGATCGGCATGTTTGCGTTTTTTTCCTATTTCATGGGGTCTTATTTCCACCCGAAGCTCGACGAGTTGCCGCTGATTGCAATCGGGCCCGTCGTTTCGGCCGCCATCGGACAGGTCGTGTCCGTTCTGATGTTGCCCGACAACTGGCGGAGCGACCTCCTGAGGTCGCTGGAAAGCGTGCAGGGAAGGGTCAATCAGATCCTCTTCAAGCTTGCAGCGCTCGCCTCGGAGGGCTTTGTTCAAGAGAGCGACCGGCAGGAGCTGCGGCAGCTCGAGGAGCGGCTGAAGGAAGTGGTTCTGATGGCGGAAAGCTTCATTCCGCGACCGCCCGGCGGCGTGTTCGACGGCGGAGCGGATCCCGCTGAAGAACTGGCCGTGCGGTTGTTCGACCTGCATCTCGCTGCCGAGAGCACCATCGTTCTCACCCTGCAGAAGCCGCCCGATTTTGCGCTCGTCCACGCGGTGATCGAAGGCAGTGAGAGCACGCTGACGGACGGGTTGGCAGACGGGGACGACAAGGCGGCAGTGGAAACGTGCCGCGCGCTCTTGTGGCTCGGGCAGGCCAAACATCAGCTGGCGAAGACAATCGAGGAAGGCCGAATTTCAGGATTTGCAACGATCGATGCAGCCAGCGGAAAGCCGGCTGCCCCGGCGATCGATTTTTCGGTCCGGAATCCGCTGATCAAAGCGTCGTTGCAGATCACGCTTGCTTCGGCGCTGGCGATGGCATTCGGGCTCCTGCTGTCGCGCGAACGCTGGTTCTGGGCGGTGCTTGCGTCCTTCCTGGTCTTCATCAACACGAATTCGCGCGGCGACACGGCCATGAAAGCGCTGCAGCGGTCGCTGGGGACGCTGTTCGGCATTGCCATCGGGCTCGCACTTGCGACGTTGCTTTCCGGTCATCAGGCGATTGCCGTTCCGGTCGCTGTCCTCTGCATTTTCCTCGGGTTCTATTTCCTGTCGGTCTCCTACGCGACGATGACGTTCTTCGTATCGATTGTGCTTTGTCTGGTTTACGGGTTGACCGGCGCACTGACGCTCGATCTGCTGCGGTTGCGTATCGGGGAAACGCTGATCGGCGTGCTCGCAGGAACGGCCGTCGCATTTCTGGTGTTTCCCGCGCGAACGCGCGGAGCGCTGGATGCGGCCCTCAAGAAATGGTACTCGGCGCTCGATGTGCTGCTTGCCGCAGCGCTTGATGGCAAGTCCCGTTTCGAGCTGATCCCGTTTTCGCAAGAACTCGATGCGGCTTATCGCGACCTGACCGTTGCGGCGCGCCCGCTCGGTTCGTCCTGGTCCTTGGTGACGCGGCCCGGCCGGATCAGGCGGACGCTGGCGACTTTTCTGGCCACGACCTATTGGGCTCGCCTCATGGCCGGGACTTTCGGGGCGGACATTTCGGAAGACGAGGACATGAGGGCATCGATTGCCGATGCAAGATCGAGGCTCGGTACGATTTCCGCACGCCGCTCCGAATGCTTCTTCGTCGAGCGGACGACACCGGCTTCGGCGGGGCGGCATTTACCGCTTTCACGCGGCGGCGCCCGGCTTGCCGCGGAAATGATCGGCGGCATGCTCGACCGGCTTTACCCGCAAGCATAGGCCTTGCCGTTTGCGCTGAGCAAAGCTATTCCGCATTGAAAGCAAGGACGGCGTTTCATGGCAGGCACGAACAGCGAGCGTAAACTTCTGGCCGAGGGGCCGGTCATCATTCTGGTGGAGCCCCAGATGGGCGAGAACATCGGCATGGTGGCGCGCGCAATGGCGAATTTCGGCCTTGCGGAGTTGCGCCTAGTCAATCCGCGCGACGGCTGGCCGAACGAGAAGGCGCAGGCCGCGGCCTCCAAGGCCGATCACGTCATCGAAGCCACGAAGGTTTATGACACATTGGAGCAGGCGGTTGCCGACCTGAATTTCGTCTATGCGACGACAGCGCGCGAGCGGGATGGATTCAAGCCCGTCCGGTCGCCGGTGGTTGCGGCCGAGACGCTGCGCGCGAAGTTTCGCGCAGGCGAGGGGACCGGCATCCTGTTTGGACGTGAACGCTGGGGGCTGACCAACGAGGAAGTGGCGCTTGCCGACGAGATCGTCACCTTCCCCGTCAACCCTGCCTTTGCCTCGTTGAACATCGCGCAGGCGGTTCTCCTGATGTCCTATGAATGGATGAAATCCGGCATGGAAGACGCCGGAGCGGTGCCGTTTCAGGCGATGTCGCAGACGCAGTCGACCAAGGAACAGCTCTTCGGCCTGTTCGATCAGCTGGAAGAGGCGCTGGATGCGCGCGGTTATTTCCATCCTGCCGGGAAAAAGCCCAAAATGGTGGACAACCTGCGCGCAGTTCTCTCGCGGCGCGCCTTCACGGAACAGGAAATTAGCGTGTTGCGCGGTGTGATCTCCTCCCTCGACCGCTTCTCGCGCAAGTCACCGCGCGGTGGCCGGTTCCCTGCAGACATCAAGGAACAGCAGAAAGATGACAGCAGCGGCGAATGAGCTGAAACCGGTTCTGGTATTCGATTCCGGCATCGGGGGGCTCACCGTGCTCCGCGAAGCCCGCGTGCTCATGCCCGAACGCAGTTTCCTCTACGTCGCCGACGATGCCGGATTTCCCTATGGCGGCTGGGAGGAGCAGGCGCTCAAGGAGCGCGTCATCGATCTCTTTGCCAAGCTGCTTGCGGAATACGATCCGGAAGTCTGCATCATTGCCTGCAACACGGCTTTTACGCTGGTCGGCGCCGATCTTCGCGCGGCCTTCCCGCAGATGACGTTCGTCGGCACCGTGCCGGCGATCAAGCCTGCGGCGGAGCGGACACGCTCGGGCCTCGTATCGGTGCTCGCGACCCCCGGAACCGTGAAGCGCGCCTATACGCGCGATCTCATCCAGTCCTTCGCGCAGCAGTGCCATGTGCGGCTCGTCGGCTCGGAAAACCTGGCGCGGATGGTGGAAGCCTACATTCGCGGAGATGCCGTTTCCGACGACGCAGTCTATGCCGAGATCGACCAATGCTTCGTCGAGAAGGACGGCCGCAAGACCGATATCATCGTGCTGGCCTGCACGCATTACCCGTTCATGGCCAATGTCTTTCGCCGCCTGGCGCCCTGGCCGGTGGACTGGCTCGACCCCGCGGAAGCCATTGCAAGGCGCGCCCGCAGCCTCGTGCCGCACGTGGCCGGGGCGGTTCATCCCGATGGCTTCGACTTCGCAGTGTTCACCTCTGGCAATCCCGACTTCGCCACGCGGCGGCTGATACAGGGCTTCGGGCTGAAGGTCGGCTGAGGGCGGATGCTCGACGCTTCCGGGAAGCAATCGTGCTAGAAATAACGCTCACAGTCGGATCAGCGTCGGAGATAGTGCAATGGCGACGGGCGAGGACTTGCGGCGTATCGCACTCTCTCTGGAGGGTACGGTCGAGGCCCCGCATTTCGACCGCATGGCATTCAAGGTCGCGCGGAACTACGTCACGCTCGCCGCCGACAGCCGGACGGCGAATTTCAAGTTCACGCCCGACGAACAGCAGTTCAAATGCATGATGCTGCCGGAGGCCTTCTCGCCGGTGCCGAATGCCTGGGGCAGGCAGGGCTGGACGACTGCCGATCTGTCGCGGCTGGGCGAGGAGGATCTCGAGAATGCATTGCGCATGGCCTGGGAGCGTGCTCAGCCCAGAAAACCAGCGCGGCGATGAAGTCCGGACGGCGCATTCGCTGTGGGTTTTAGAAATGTAAGGGCGAAATGCTGGGAAATCTTTGATAGACGGGAGCGCGCCGTTTCAGGACAATGGCGCTCCGCATTATTGAGTCTCATCTGAATAGGATCGTTGCATTGCAGGTTGGTATCGATATGGGAATGGCGTCCGGCAACAGCCCGGCGACGCTCGATATCGAGGAGCTGCTGGCGACCCGCCTTCTCGTGCAGGGCAATTCCGGTTCCGGCAAGTCGCATCTGCTGCGGCGGCTGCTCGAACAGTCGGCGCCATGGGTGCAGCAGGTCGTCATCGATCCGGAAGGCGATTTCGTCACACTTAGCGACCGGTTCGGCCATGTGGTCGTCGACGGCGAGCGGACCGAGGCGGAGCTTGCGGGCATCGCCAACCGCATCCGTCAGCACCGCGTCTCCTGCGTGCTGACGCTCGAAGGCCTTGATCTCGAAGAGCAGATGCGAGCGGCGGCGGCCTTTCTCAACGGCATGTTCGATGCCGATCGCGAATATTGGTATCCAGTTCTGGTCGTGGTCGACGAAGCGCAGATGTTTGCGCCATCGGTCGGTGGCGATGTCGCGGAAGATGCGCGCAAGATGTCGCTTGGCGCGATGACCAACCTGATGTGTCGCGGTCGTAAGCGGGGGCTTGCCGGCGTGATCGCTACCCAGCGTCTGGCCAAGCTTGCCAAGAACGTTGCGGCGGAGGCTTCGAACTTCCTGATGGGCCGCACCTTTCTCGATATCGACATGGCGCGCGCCGCCGACCTTCTCGGCATGGACCGGCGTCAGGCCGAGATGTTCCGCGATCTGAAGCGCGGGAATTTCGTAGCGCTTGGTCCGGCGCTGTCGCGGCGTCCGCTGCCGATTGAGATCGGCGCGGTCGAGACCTCGGCCCGTTCCAACAGCCCGAAGCTGATGCCGCTGCCGGACGCGCCGCAGGATGTGGAAGACCTGATCTTCACGCCGGACCCGGAGGAATTTCAGCGGCCGCTCGTTCGGCGTGCACCGCCAGCGCCACGTCCGACGACCGACATTCTGGCCGAGCTTTCTCGCTCGGCGCCTGCAGCGACCGCTGCGCCGGCCGAGCCGCGCGCCAGCCAGCCGGAGCTTTCCGCCGAAGAGCGCGAGGAACGCTTGTCGGCCGTGCTGGCTGAAATCCTCGATGATCCCGCGTCGGGTTTCCGGACGGATTCGGTGCTCTACCAGGAATTCCTGGTGCGCCTGCGCATGCGTCGCGTGCCCGGGCCGCCGATCTCCTTGCCGGATTTCCGCCGGCGTGTTGCGATCTCGCGTTCCGGCGTCGATGCTGCGACTGCCGCAACCGATGCCTGGGCGACAGCTCTGTCGCTGTCGGCGACGGTGACCGACGATCTGCAGGGCGTGTTCCTGATGCTCGCCAAGGCCGCGGTCTGCGGCGAGCCATGCCCGTCGGACGCCCGCATCGCCCGTGCCTACGGGACGCACTCGGCGCGTCGGGCGCGCCGTCTTCTCGGTTATTTCGAGGAACAGGGGACGATCGTCGTGCACACGGATTTCTCCGGCAAACGCATCGTGGCTTTCCCGGACATGAACTGCCAGACGGCGCCGGGTGACGCGAATGCACCGGATAGCAGCGATCAACCGCAAGCGGCGGAATAGCTTGGCTTTTCGGGCAAGTCGCTGTTGACATTTTCACGACGAACCCATAAACACCGCGCCAGCACCGGGCAGAGATGTCCGGTGTTTCATTTGACATGTCCCGTGGATTTGTCCTGTTCGCGTAACCGGATGATCCTGTCGGGCTTTCGAGAGAAAGCCAAAGGAGGGCGTGTTTCCTTCACGCGGTTTGGCAACGAACCGTCCTAACACTCTGAAAGGAAATACGATGAGCAAGCGCGAATCGTCCAAGTACAAGATTGACCGCCGTATGGGCGAAAACATCTGGGGCCGTCCGAAGTCCCCGGTGAACCGCCGCGAATACGGCCCGGGCCAGCATGGTCAGCGCCGCAAGGGCAAGCTTTCGGACTTCGGTGTGCAGCTGCGCGCCAAGCAGAAGCTGAAGGGTTACTATGGTGACCTGCGCGAAAAGCAGTTCCGTGCGATCTACGACGAAGCTAACCGCGTCAAGGGCAATACGGCTGAAAAGCTGATTGGCCTTCTGGAGTCGCGTCTCGACGCGATCGTCTATCGCGCCAAGTTCGTTCCGACCGTTTTCGCTGCCCGCCAGTTCGTCAACCACGGCCACGTGACCGTGAATGGCGTACGCGTCAACATCGGCTCTTACCGTTGCAAGGCCGGCGACGTTATCGAAGTTCGCCAGAAGTCGAAGCAGCTCGTTACGGTTCTGGAATCCGTTAGCCTCGCTGAGCGCGACGTTCCGGACTACATCGAAGTTGATCACAACAAGATGGTTGCGACCTTCGCCCGCGTTCCTACGCTCTCCGACGTACCCTATCCGGTCGTCATGGAGCCGCATCTGGTGGTCGAATTCTATTCGCGTTAATCAGCGCGAGACGTTCGCATACGGAAAAGCCGCCTTCAGGGGCGGCTTTTTTGTCTCTGGAGAGAAGCCATGGTGGATTTGCAGGCAGTCCTCGACAGCATCTACAAGGATCTGACGCCCCGCATCGGCGAAGGCGCGGTCGCCGATTACATTCCGGAACTGGCCAAGGTCGATCCGAAGCAGTTCGGCATGGCGATCGTCACGGTTAACGGGAACATTTATCGCGTCGGCGACGCGGCTGTGCCGTTCTCCATCCAGAGCATTTCCAAGGTCTTCATGCTGACGCTGGCGCTCGGCAAGGTGGGCGAGGGGCTCTGGAAGCGTGTCGGCCGCGAGCCGTCGGGTTCGTCCTTCAACTCCATCGTGCAGCTCGAGCACGAGCACGGGATCCCGCGCAACCCATTCATCAATGCCGGCGCGATTGCCGTCACCGACGTCGTCATGGCTGGCCACGCGCCGCGCGAGGCAATCGGCGAATTGCTGCGTTTTGTGCGCTACCTTGCCGACGACGAGTCGGTGACGATCGATGACAAAGTGGCGAAGTCCGAAACGCAGACCGGCTACCGCAACTTTGCGCTCGCCAATTTCATGCGTGCCTACAAGAATATCGATCATCCGGTCGATCACGTCCTCGGCGTCTATTTCCACCAGTGTGCTCTGGCGATGACATGCGAGCAGCTTGCGAAAGCGGGACTGTTTCTCGCGGCACGCGGGAGCAATCCGACGACCGGGCATTCGGTCGTTTCGCCGAAGCGGGCGCGGCGCATCAATGCGCTGATGCTGATGTGCGGGCACTATGACGGTTCAGGCGACTTTGCCTATCATGTCGGCCTGCCCGGCAAGAGCGGCGTCGGCGGCGGCATCTTTGCGGTGGCGCCGGGGATTGCGTCGATCGCGGTCTGGTCGCCCGGTTTGAACAAGGTTGGCAACTCGCAGCTTGGCTCGCTGGCGCTCGAAATGCTGGCGGCGCGCACCGGCTGGTCGGTTTTCGGCGATTGACGCTGTGTTGCCGCCGCGCTTTCTGCTAAGGCAGGGCCGTAGCCGATTTGGATGGGACCATGAACATCGCAGCGAATATTGCGGACGATTTTGACACGCGCGAGGATGGCACGATCGGCCATGCGCTCTTTGCAGATGCGCCGCGTTCCGTCTCGTTCAACAAATTGCGCAAGCGCCTGCTCCGCCAGGTGCGTCAGGCCTTCGACGATTTCGACATGCTGAAGGGCCAGAAGCGTTGGCTGATCGGCCTTTCCGGCGGCAAGGATTCCTACGGGCTGCTGGCGCTGCTTCTCGAACTGCAATGGCGCGGCCTTTTGCCGGTGGAGCTGATCGCCTGCAATCTGGATCAGGGCCAGCCGAATTTTCCGAAGCATGTGTTGCCGGATTATTTGGCCAAAATCGGCGTCAAGCACCGCATCGAATACCGTGACACCTATTCGATCGTGAAGGAGAAGGTGCCTGAAGGCGCCACCTATTGCTCGCTCTGTTCGCGTCTTCGCCGTGGCAATCTCTACCGCATTGCCAAGGAAGAGGGTTGCGATGCACTGGTTCTCGGGCATCACCGCGAGGATATCCTCGAAACCTTCTTCATGAACTTCTTTCACGGAGGGCGGCTTGCCTCGATGCCGGCAAAGCTGCTCAACGATGAGGGTAACCTCATGGTGCTGAGGCCGCTCGCCTATTGCGCCGAAGACGACATGGCGAAATTCGCGGCGGCGATGGAGTTTCCGATCATACCATGCGATCTCTGCGGCTCGCAGGACGGCCTGCAGCGCAACGCGATGAAGGACATGCTTGCCGATATCGAGCGGCGCATGCCGGGCCGCAAGGACACGATGCTGCGAGCGCTCGCGCATGTGAACCCCTCGCACCTGCTCGATCCGAAGCTTTTCGATTTTTCGAGCCTGACGGTCACAGAAGTGTCGCCAAAGGGCGAGTAACTGGACGCTCCTCCCAATCAAGGAAATGCCATGACTTCGACAGTTGATGTGACGACGCTAGCCGATCTCCTGCGGCGGGCGGCGAAGGCCGAGATATTGCCGCGCTTCCGGCGGCTCGGAAGCGGCGATGTTCGCGTCAAGACCGAGGCGACCGATCTCGTGACGGAAGCCGACGAGCAGGCCGAGCGGATGATGAAGGCGGAGGCCGCGCGGCTCTGGCCGCAAGCGGTGTTCATCGGCGAGGAGTCGGTCGCGGCCGACCCGGCGCTGCTCGAAAAGCTGCAGGGAGCCGAGCTTGCGATCGTCGTCGATCCGGTTGATGGCACGTTCAATTTCGCCTCCGGGATTCCCGCCTTCGGGGTCATGGCGTCCGTGGTGTCGCGGGGCGAAACCGTTGCCGGCATCATCTATGACCCGATGGGCGACGATTGGGTGATGGCGGAGAAGGGCGGCGGTGCCTGGCTGCGGCGGCCGGAAGGCGAGGCGGAGCGGCTTTCCGTGACGGCTCCGGTTCCGCTGGAACAAATGGTCGGCATGGCATCGGTCGGCTATCTGCCAAAGGGGCGGCGTGCGGAAATCCTAGCAAACCTCGCGAAGGTTCGCTTCCTTGCGAACTACCGCTGTGCAGCGCATGAATACCGGACATTTGCATCCGGCCACGTGCACTACCTCATGTACAACAAGCTGATGCCCTGGGACCATCTGGCGGGCACGCTGATCTGCCAGGAGGCGGGTGCCTATGCCGCCCGCTTCGATGGAACGCCCTACCTGCCGCACCATGTCGACGGCGGATTGCTGATCGCACCGGACAGGGCGTCCTGGGAGCTGCTGCGGCGCGAGGTCTTCACCATCTAAAAAGAAAGCCCGCCAGATCGGCGGGCTTTTCATTAGAAGTGTGCGGCGCCCGGCTCGAGCTGCGGGCTGTCGCCGGGGTGGGTGAAGAGCTTGCCCTTCTCAGCCCAGAGTGTCGCCAAAATGCTGATCGCGCCGAAGACAGCGAAGCCGCCGAAAAGCGGCTGAACCGTCCCGTTGAAAAGCTGGCCGACGGTGCCGCCGAGCAATGCGCCGACGGTCGTCGAGACGAAACCGGTAATGGAGGTTGCCGTGCCCGCAAGGTTGCCCATCGGCTCCAGGCTGATCGCCGTGAAGTTGGTGGCGATGACCGCAAACATCATCAGCAGGACCGAAAACAGAGCGTAGTCCAGCGCGAAATTGACGCTGGTATCGAGCGCCATGACATAGCCGAAGGCCGAAACGATCGTGAAGAGAACCATCGCGGTGTGCGAGATGCGGCGCATGCCGAAGAGGCGGACAAAGAAGCCGTTGGCGAAGTTCGCGACCGCGATGCCGCCCGCCGTTGCCGCGAAGGCAATCGGCAGCCAGTCGCCGAGGCCATAGACCTCGCCGAAGACCTGCTGGACAGAGATCACATAGGCACTGATGACGCCCGTGAACATCGTCAGGCCGATCATGTAGCCGCAGGTGACGCGGTTGGTGAGGACGGTTCTGAAACCGTCGACGACCGAGCCGACGGAGAGCGGAATGCGCTCGTTCTCAGGCAGCGACTCCTTGAGACGCAGCAGTGCCCAGGTAAAGAGGATCGAGCCGACGATGCCGAGCAGAATGAAGATCCAGTGCCAGTCGGCGTAGGTGATGATCAGCTGGCCAACAGACGGCGCGACGATCGGTACGATCATGAAAACGATCATCACAAAGGACATGACGCGCGCCATCTCGCGGCCGCCGAAGCAATCCCGCACGATAGACATCGTGGTGATGCGGACCGCCGCGCCGCCGATGCCCTGGATGAAGCGCATGACGAGCAGCATGTGGAAGCTGCTGGTCCAGGCAGCGGCGAACATGGCAACGACATAGACGGCCATGCCACCAAGCAGGATCTTGCGGCGGCCGAAAGTATCGGAGAGCGTGCCGAAGGCGATCTGCGAGATGCCGAAGCCGAAGAAGAAGACGCCGATGACCAGCTGCGCGTCATTGGTGCTCATCACGCCCAGCGAATGGCCGATGGCAGGCAGCGCCGGCAGCATGCTGTCGATCGCCATGGCGATGCTGGCAGTCATGATGGCGATCGTGATCACAAATTCCGCAAAGCCCATGCCGATCCGGCTGGAGCCCTGATTTTCAATATGCGGCTTATGCTGCGGCGTCATTTCTGAAATCCTGTCATTGTAAAAATGGCCCGCTCAGGCAGGCGAGTTTTGCGGCTGAAACAGAAAGCCTTTTTCCGCGATGAGGACGAATACGAGCCCGATAATCGACACGGTGAAATAGCCGGCAACCATCGGCAGGGCGGTGCCGTCGTAGGCCTGGCCAATACCTGCTCCGATGATTGCCCCGCCGACCGTGCTCATGAAACCGAGAACGGAGGAGGCGGTGCCTGCCACATGACCCAGCGGTTCCATTGCCAGCGAGTTGAAGTTCGAGCCGATCCAGCCGAAATGGAACATCGCAAGGCCGAAGAAGGTGATGAAGAGGAAGAAGGGCATCGGTTCAGAGCTCGACACCTGCACGATCATCCAGATGGTGTTGACGGTGAGGAAGCCGAGCAACGATGCATGCGACAGGCGCCGCATGCCGAATTTGCCGACGAAGCGCGAGTTCAGGAAGGACGATATCGACATGAAGGCTGCAACACCGGCGAAGGCGAAGGGAAAATAGACGCCAAGATCGTAGATGCCGACGTAGATCTGCTGGGCGGAATTGATGAAGCCGAACAGCGAGCCGAAAATGAAGGTGGTGGCGAGCGTGTAGCAGAGCGCGATGCGGTTCATCAGGACAAGCTTGAAGCCGCCCAGCACGGAGCGGGCGGTAAAGGGCCGGACGTTGCGCGGATCGAGTGTTTCCGGCAGGCGTAGATAGGCCCAGACGCCGATCATGGCCGCCAACGCGGCGATGAACACGAAGATCATGTGCCAGCTAGCAAAGAGCATGATGACCTGGCCGCTACCCGGCGCGATGACCGGGACGATCATGAAAACCATCATGATCAGCGACATGACCTCTGCCATCTGCCGGCCGCCGTAGATGTCGCGGACGATCGAAATGGTAATGACGCGCGTTGCGGCTGACCCGATGCCCTGGATGAGGCGCAACGCAAGCAAGCCGGTGAAAGAAGGAATGAAAGCGATTCCAATCGCCGAGGCGATATAGATCACCAAACCGATGAGAAGCGGCAGGCGGCGGCCGAAACGGTCGGAAAGCGGCCCGAAAAAAAGCTGGGCGCCGCCGAAACCGAGAAGATAGGCAGAGACGACGAATTGGCGGTGGTTTTCGCTCTCGACGCCTAGATTGGCGCCGATTTGCTGCAGAGCCGGTAGCATGATGTCGATCGCCAGCGAATTGGTCGCCATCAGGAAGGCCGCAAGCGCGATAAATTCACGCCTGCCCATGGGCTTCTGGCCCGCGGACACGGCTTGTGATGAATGTGTCACAATGCAATTCCCATAAACAGGTTAAGGCGCTGTTCAGCACAGCGCCTCGGACTCAAATTAGAACAAATATGGAAACCGGACGGACGCCCGGTGACCTGTCAGGCGGCGCCGCGAAGCGCGACGCCTTTTTCCTGGAAGTGCTGCTGCAATTCACCGGCCTGGAACATTTCCCGCACGATGTCGCAGCCGCCGATGAACTCGCCCTTCACATAAAGCTGTGGGATCGTCGGCCAATTCGAATAATCCTTGATGCCCTGGCGGATTTCCGAATCGGCGAGCACATTGATGCCCTTATAATCGACGCCGAGATAGTCGAGAATCTGGACGAGCTGGCCGGAGAAACCGCACTGCGGAAACTGCGGCGTGCCCTTCATGAAAAGGACGACGTCGTTCGTCTTGACTTCGTTGTCGATGAATTCGTTGATACCGCTCATGAGACCTAATCCTTTCAACAGGCGAGTTAAAGGCCCGCCGTTTCAATCGCTAGCCTTAAATAGCATGCGCTGGCTCAAATTCCACCCGCCCCGACCAAAAAAGAACGTGTCTTTTGCGGGAATGCGGCGGCGATAGGAGCTGGAAAACTAGCGGCTGCGCTGCCTGCTGCGGCCGGCGGCGGTGCGGCGCTTGCTGACCTGCTTCCTCGCGGGTTTTGCGGTTGCGGCCTTGCGCGTGAAACGGCCGGTCGTGGGTGAGCGCGTTTGGCGCTTCTTCCGCTTCGTTGCGGTGCGGCCCGTCGTTTTCTTGAGGATCTCCTTTAGCACGCTTTCCACCACGCCACTCACCAGTTCCTTTACGATATCGGCCATGAACCCTCCCGCACCAAAAGCGTTGTCTGGCTATTGAATTCCTGATGCTTTCCGTTAGCAAGCGGCCTTCAGCGCTTCGGCGCTTTTTCCGCCGTATTTCAGATGCATGCGCTATTTGCGAATTGGCGAGGCCCGAGCCTGCCGGAAAGATATTTTGTGGAATTGATCAAGAAGAGGGTCGTGCTTCACTTCCCCGGTTTCGAGCCCCTGGATGGCAACGCCCATCGGATGCGTTACGAACGAGCGGCGAGTCAGAGCGGAAAAGTCTGGCGCTTCGAGGCAAAGATCTGCGAGTTGAATGCGTTCCACGGGTTTAGCAGTTTCGACGTGGCTGCCGCCTCCCATCTGTGGCGGACGGTGAGCAAGGTTCATGTTTTCGATCATGATGTGCTGGTCCAGCACCTTCGGGCGAAGTCGACGGCCAAGCGCATGCTCGACGGCTTTTTCGCCTGCGGACGCATCGTTACAGACGGGGGATTGGCTGGGTATTTCCGTCACGCGTGGCGCTTCGGTCTTTTCTTCATCTTTCCGTTTCTGCAGATGCTGCTCGGGCTGCTTCTGGCTGTGACGATTGCGCTCGCGCCGGCGGGCTTCGGCCTCCCGGCCTGGCATCTTGCATGGAGCCTGCCGGGGGCTGCGGCCTTCTTCGTCAATCTCTTCCTGCCGTTCGCAGAGCGCTTCTACACGCTGCATCTGTTCTCGGATTGGGAAATGGCGGTTGCGCTCGCCCGCATGGATCGCCCCGAGTTCAACGAATGGCTCGAGCGTTGTGCGGCAGCGGTGCGAGAGGCGCTGCAGGAGGAGGCCGACGAATATGTGATCTCGTCGCACAGCATGGGTGCGAGCGCGGCTGCGCACGTGATCGGAGCGCTGCTCGAAAAAGAGCCGGCGATCTTCGACGGCAAGACGGTCGTGTTTGCGTCGCTCGGTTCGGCGGTCCTGCAATGCGCGCTGCTATCGTCGGCAAAGACCTTGCGGGCGCGTGTAGGGCTGATCGCGCGTTGCCAATCCGTCTTCTGGCTCGACGTGCAATGCCTGACTGACGCCATTCACTTTTACAAGGTGCCGGTCGTTGCCGTGGCAGGTCATCCGGACGCGCCGCAGGCTAAGATGCAGTTCATCCGCGTCAAGCAGATGCTGACGTCCGATCATTACAGGAAGATCAAGCGGGATTTCCTTCGGGTGCACCGGCAGTATGTGCTGGGACCGGATCTGAGGGCAGCCTTCGACTTCACGCTGCTGACAGCCGGGCCTGTACCCGCCGCCCGTTTCGCCGACGGCGGACTGCAGAAGATGCCCGGCTTGTAACCGGGCATTCCTATTCTCGAAGCATCAATCGGGGGCCGATGTCTGCAGCGCCAGCGCATGCAGGATGCCACCCATGTTTCCCTTCAGCGCCTCGTACACCATCTGGTGCTGCTGTACGCGGCTCTTGCCTCGGAAGGCTTCGGCCACGACTTCGGCGGCATAGTGGTCACCGTCGCCAGCGAGGTCGCGGATCGTCACTTTGGCACCGGGGATCCCGGCCTTGATCATGTCTTCGATATCGCCGGGCTTCATTGGCATGATCGTTTACTCCTTGCGCATCATTCCGCAGCGATAACGGCTGCGGCGTCATTCATGAAATCAGGGAACCACGATTCATGGGCGCTGCGCAATTCCTGAATGGATAGCGAGAGCAGATCATCGATAACGAGTTCGCTGCCGGTCACCGGTCCCAGGCGCCGGAAGGGCACGCCAGCACCTTCCGCATTGGCGCAGATGAAGTTGGCGACGTCGGCCTTGACGGCAATGACATAGCGCGCCTGATCCTCGCCGAAGAGGAGCGCGTGCGGGGCGCCTTTGCCTTCGGCAAGCGTGACATGCATGCCCTTGCCCGCTGCCATCGCCATTTCGGCCAGCGCCAGCGCCAGGCCGCCTGAGGAAATGTCGTGGCAGGCCGTTGCCTGGCCGTTGCGGATGACCGAACGGACGAAGTCGCCGTTGCGGCGTTCCGCGAAAAGATCGACGTCCGGTGCCGGGCCATCACTGCTGCCTAGGATGTCGCGCAGATAGATCGAGGAGCCGAGGTGGCTGCCGTCGGTTCCGATCATGATCAGCTGGTCGCCATCGGCAGCGCTGCCGATGCGGGCCATCGCCTTCCAGTCGGGCAGCAGGCCGACGCCTGCAATCGTCGGCGTCGGCAGGATCGCGACACCGTTGGTCTCATTGTAGAGCGACACGTTGCCGGAAACGATCGGGAAGTCGAGCGCACGGCAGGCTTCGCCGATGCCCTTCACGGCTTCGACGAATTGGCCCATGATTTCCGGTTTCTCGGGATTGCCGAAATTGAGGTTATCCGTTGCTGCCAGCGGCTCCGCACCGGTCGCAGTGATGTTGCGCCAGCATTCGGCGACGGCCTGCTTGCCGCCCTCGAACGGGCAGGCTTCGACGTAGCGCGGGGTGACGTCGGACGAGAAGGCAAGCGCCTTGGTCGGGTGGCCCTCGACGCGGACGACGCCGGCATCGCCGCCCGGAAGCTGCAGCGAATTGCCCTGGATCAGTGTGTCGTACTGTTCGTAAACCCAGCGGCGGCTCGACTGGTTCGGCGAGCCGACGAGCTTGAGCAGTGCCTGGCTGTAATCTTCCGGTGCAGCAACGAGTTCTGCGGGCAGGGGAGCTCGCTTGCCGGACTCGCGCCACGGACGGTCGTATTCCGGCGCCTGGTCGCCGAGGTCCTTGATCGGCAGGTTGGCGACTTCCTCGCCCTGATGGGCGACGCGGAACCGCAGATCGTCCGTGGTCGTGCCGACGATTGCGAAATCGAGGCCCCACTTGTGGAAGATCGCCTCGGCTTCCTTTTCCTTCTCCGGGCGGAGGACCATGAGCATACGCTCCTGGCTTTCGGAGAGCATCATTTCGTAAGCGGTCATCTGCTCTTCGCGAACCGGAACCTTGTCGAGTTCGAGCAGGATGCCGAGGTCACCCTTGGCGCCCATTTCGACCGCAGAGCAAGTGAGGCCGGCGGCCCCCATGTCCTGAATGGCGATGACGGCGCCTGTCTTCATCAGTTCAAGGCAGGCTTCGAGCAGGCACTTCTCGGTGAAGGGGTCGCCGACCTGAACCGTCGGGCGCTTTTCCTCGATCGACTCGTCGAATTCCGCCGAGGCCATTGTCGCGCCACCGACGCCGTCACGACCGGTCTTGGCGCCGAGATAGACGACCGGAAGGCCGACGCCCTTGGCTTCTGATAGGAAGATGGCATTCGACTTCGCGAGACCCGCGGCAAAGGCGTTGACGAGGATGTTGCCGTTGTAGCGTTCGTCGAACTCCACCTCGCCGCCGACGGTCGGAACGCCAAAGGAATTTCCATAGCCACCGACACCTGAAACGACGCCGGAAACGAGGTGGCGGGTCTTTGGATGGTCAGGTTCGCCGAAACGAAGGGCGTTCATGGCGGCGATCGGGCGGGCGCCCATGGTAAAGACATCGCGCAGGATGCCGCCGACACCGGTTGCCGCACCCTGATAGGGTTCGATGTAAGACGGGTGGTTGTGGCTCTCCATCTTGAAGACGACGCAATCGCCGTCATCGATATCGACCACGCCGGCATTTTCGCCGGGGCCCTGGATGACACGCGGACCCTTGGTCGGCAGCGTGCGCAGCCACTTTTTGGAGGATTTGTAGGAGCAATGCTCGTTCCACATGGCCGAGAATATGCCGAGTTCGGTGAAGGTCGGCTCGCGCCCGATCAGTTCCAGTATCCGCTGATATTCATCCGGCTTCAGGCCGTGGCTGGCGATGAGTTCGGGGGTGATCGGGCGGGTATTGGATATGGTCATGAGCTCTCGAAAGTCCCTGCCGTTGCGCGTTTGCGGTGTCTTTAGCTTATGTAAGGGCGGCGCGCGACAGGAAAATGCCCGCCGTCAACAAACAGCGGGCGGCAGGCCTTTTAATGCTGCAAGTGCCTAGAATTTGTACCCGAGTTGGACGCCCGCGCGGGTCATGCCCTCATTGGGGCCGTCGCAAAGATTTGCATTCGAGGAATGGGCAACCTGCGCCATGACATTCCAGTGGTTGTCGAAACGGTAGCCCGCGCCGATATACTCGTGGAACAACACGCGGCAGCCGAGCGCGGGGCCATCGTCGTTCTTGTCGAGTTCGCCAGTGTGAATGACGCCGCCGAAACCGGCCTCGGCAAAAAGCTTATCGGTAAAGTTGGCAGTCCAGGAAAAGCCGGTGAAGAACTGGGTCGCTTCACCCTCCGTTCCAATCGACGTACCGAGATGGATACGCGGGCGCGCAAGCGTCTGGGTCCAGGTCGTGGCGGAATCGGCACCAAACGGATCGAAAAAGACGGTAACTTCCGGAAAGATGCCGTCTTCCCGCTCGTGGCCGCCCTGGATCGACGTCGAGGCGCCAAAGCGCAGCTCATCGAATATCTGGTCCTGCGCATAGGCAGATGCCGAGACCTCGGTGATGTCAGCCAGCAGCGCCAACAAGACGATACCCATGGAACGCAATACGCAGTCGCGATCAAGTATCGCCATCCGCCGCTCTCCTCACTCCGCACAATCGCGCGCCACGAGGGAGTGTTAGCATGAGTCGAGGCGCGATCCAGTGTGCGGTCGACGTTTTGTCTTCGTGACTCCAATTTGCCGCAGCATCAGATTTCGCCGATATACGCCGAACCGCCGCCCTCAAGAAGGCTCCGCAAAATGATCAGGCCGTTTTTAAGCTCATCCTTGCTCTTCGATGAGGAGAAGCCGATGCGCACGCGGTGATAGACCCTGTCCGCACGGGCGACCTTGAACTCATCCTCGTCATCGACAAGCACGCCGTCGCGGAAGGCTGCGTTCTTGAAGGTACCGGACATCCAGGGGTCCGGAAGCCTCAGCCAGAGGAAGGGAACATGCGGATGCGATTCGAAATCGAAGCCATCCAGCGATTCACGAGCTAGCCGCTCGCGTGCGGCAAGTTCGGTGACGCTTGCCTTGCGCATGGCGTGCGCACTGCCGCTTTCCACGAGACGCGCGCAAGTCTCCGCCAGAATGAACGACAAGCCCCCCGTGATCATCTTATGCGTGACCTTGATCCGTTGGGCGAAATGCGGGGGGCAGGCGACCCATCCGCCGCGGACGCCGGCAGCGACCGATTTCGAAAGCCCGTTGACGAGGAAGGTACGATCCGGCGCAAGCGAGGTAAGCAATGGTGTTTCGTCGCCGGTCATGCCGCCGTAGAGGTCGTCTTCGATGAGCCAGACGCCATGCTTGCGGGCCGTTGCCACAATCGCCGCGCGGCGCTCGTACGGCATGGTCGCCAGCGTTGGATTGTGCGCCGTCGGCATCAGGAAGGCGAGTTTCGGATGCTGCTGGACACACAGGCGCTCGAAATCATCGGGAAGGACGCCGTTCTCATCTGAATCGACCGTGATCGTTCGCCGCCCCAGCAGGCGGGCGCTGCGGCTTACCTGCGTGTAGCTCAGGTTTTCAAAGACGATCTTGTCACCGGGCGAGGACACCGCGGAAATGATGGAGATGGCTGCCGCGTGCGCGCCGAGTGTCGGAACGATATTTTCCGTCTGAGGCGTCCAGCCATTTCGTGCCAGCCATTGCTGACCGGCCTGGAACCAGTTGCGCGGGAACTTGCGGGAGTAGGAGGAGATTTCGGAAATGTTCTGCTCGCCGATCTCCGCCAGGATCTGACCGATGATCCTGCCTTGGCCGAGATCAGGTGCTGCGGTGGTGTCGAACCGGATCTTGTCCGCCGGCGCGTCGAGGACACGTGTGCCGCCAAGCGAAATCGTCAACGGATCGGCCTGCTCGCTCGGCGGTGTCTGCGCCCGATCAAGCACATAGGTCCCGCGGCCGACTTCGCCGGCCACCAGTCCGCGCTCGTGAACAAGGGCATAGGCCCGACCAACGGTGCCAATCGTCACGCCGATATCATAGGCAAGGTTTCGCTGCGGCGGCAATTTGCTACCTGCGGCGAGGGTGCCCGCGGCAATGGCGGATTCGATGCTGTCGGCCAGACGCATATAGACCGGGCCGGAGCCGCGCGATAGATCAGGGAGCCAATTTGTCATGGTAACAATTCGATAGATTGTCACCATTCGACTGTCAAGGATATGAATCAATCATCAGCAACGGCGCGGATTTTAGACGGCGATGTCCATCTTACCGAAGATTGATCAGAGCATTGTAACGATTGTGCCTGTGAACAAGCAGGACAAATTGGAAGGCGTCATCCGGCAGCGGACGCTGTTGGCGAGAATCCTAGAGAGGCTGTCTTCCTGGAGCGAGAAACGCCAAGGGCGCAAGGTCTTGCGGGAGATGTCGGATTGGCAATTGAGCGATATCGGTCTTGAGCCCGCCGATGCAGCCAAGGAAGTCAGTAAGTCGTTCTTTTGGGATTGATCAACGGCAAGCCTTGCCGCCACCCGACCATCGGGTCACGTCGGCGGCAATGCGACCGGCGACCGGCTCGGACATCATCGGACCGAATGCCTGCAGCCGGGCAGGGTTGCCTTCGGCCTGGACAACGAGCAGCGGCCTGCCTTCCGGAGTGTTCTTGTGGACGACCAGGATGCGCGGCCGGCCGGAGAAGGATGTCAGTTCCGGTGCCAGGCGATAGGCTGCGAAGGCAGCGTCGCCGGATTTGAACCAGCACGAATTGGCGCCGACGGCAACGCGCTCCATCGTCGACAGCGCATCGCGAGCAGGGCCCGAAGACGGGGCGTGGGACTGGCACGACGAAACCAGAAAGCCCATCGCACCGATAGTTGCGACGGCGGCGATATTCGTGGAAAGACGCATCAATCTGCTCCGGTGAACCTGTCGAATGCGTCTTACGCGGCGAAGGTTAAGCAGCGATTACGTCGAGCGCCGAAGCAAACAGGCCGCGTCCGTCGGAACCGCCATGGGCGGCCTCGATGAGGTTTTCCGGATGCGGCATCATGCCGAGCACGTTGCCCTTGGCATTCATCACGCCGGCAATATCATTCATGGAGCCGTTTGGGTTGGTGCCTTCTGCATAGCGGAAAACCACCTGACCGTTGCCTTCGATCGCCGCCAGCGTTTCGGCATCCGCGAAATAGTTGCCGTCGTGGTGAGCAACCGGAGAGCGGATGATCTGGCCCTTGGCATAGGCGCGGGTGAAGTCGGTATCGGCGTTGACGACTTCGAGCTTGATTTCGCGGCAGACGAACTTCAGCGAGGCGTTGCGCATCAGCGCGCCGGGCAGGAGGCCTGCTTCGACGAGGATCTGAAAGCCGTTGCAGACGCCAAGTACCTTTACGCCCTTCTGAGCCTTGTCGATGATCGCCTGCATGACGGGCATGCGTGCGGCAATCGCCCCGCAGCGCAGATAGTCGCCATAAGAAAAGCCGCCCGGTATGACGATCAGGTCGACGCTATCCGGAATCTCGGTCTCGGTCTGCCAGACGGTGACCGGCGCCTTGCCGGAAATCTTGGTGAGCGCGGCGATCATGTCGCGGTCGCGATTGAGGCCCGGGAGTTGAACGACGGCTGATTTCATGGGTGCGGTTCAAACCTTGCTTGTGCTTCTGCCAATTCTCGAAGTTCGAGACGATTTTCTATGCGTTCGAGCCGATCTTCATGCCGTGCAAGGACTCCATAGATGTTATGAATATCCTGCTGCATCGAAATCATCGTACCGCGCATGCTATGCATTTCGCTCCGGATTTCTCCGAGAGAAACATCGATCTTGTCGATACGCTGGTGCATCTTTCTCAACAACTCATACGTGAGCTCTTGATTCACTTCAGCCATCTCAAAATCTCCGCAACCTTTAGTCGAGAGAAATAGTATAGTTCTCGATTACCGTGTTGGCGAGGAGTTTCTCGCACATCGCCTTGAGGTCGGCCTCAGCCTTGGCCTTGTCTGCGCCTTCGAGCTCCAGGTCGAACACCTTGCCTTGACGGACATGGCCGATGCCGGCGAAGCCGAGGCCGGTAAGGGCGCCTTCGATTGCCTTGCCCTGCGGATCGAGAACGCCGTTTTTCAGCGTGACGGTTACACGAGCCTTAATCACTTCTTCTTCCCTGTCTTTGACCAGAACGTCTTACTTGACCAAAACGGGGCCAGTGCCGCGCACAGGCTCGTTTTCGTTGATGATGCCGAGGCGGCGCGCGACTTCGGAATAGGCTTCGAGAAGCCCGCCCATATCGCGGCGGAAACGGTCCTTGTCCATTTTCTCACGGGTTTCGATATCCCAGAGGCGGCAGGAGTCGGGCGAAATCTCGTCGGCGAGGATGATGCGCATCATGTCGCCTTCAAAGAGGCGGCCGCATTCGATCTTGAAATCGACAAGCTGGATACCGACGCCGAGGAAGAGGCCGGTCATGAAGTCGTTGACGCGGATCGCAAGCGCCATGATGTCGTCGAGCTCGGCCGGGTTCGCCCAGCCGAAGGCCGTGATGTGCTCTTCGGAAACCATCGGATCGTCCAGCGCATCCGACTTGTAGTAGAATTCGATGATCGAGCGCGGCAGCACGACGCCTTCTTCGATGCCGAGCCGCTTGGCAAGCGAACCGGCGGCGACATTGCGCACGACGATCTCGAGCGGGATCATTTCCACTTCGCGGATCAACTGCTCGCGCATGTTGAGCCGCCGGATGAAGTGGGTCGGAATGCCAATCTTGTTCAGATGGCTGAAGATGTACTCCGAAATCCGGTTGTTCAGAACGCCCTTGCCATCGATGACTTCGTGCTTCTTCTTGTTGAAGGCCGTGGCGTCGTCCTTGAAGAACTGGATCAACGTGCCGGGTTCCGGTCCCTCATATAAAATCTTGGCCTTGCCCTCGTAGATACGGCGGCGACGGTTCATTTTAATTGTTCTCTATCGTTGGCGCTCTTGGGATGGCGCAAGTGGATCGATCTCGTGGCGTCCCCATAAAGGAAAAGGGAGAGTTTCACAATGTGCCTGTCATTCCTTCCCCGGATTCCTGATATTTAGGAACGCCGCTCAAGAGAATCGAAGATTTTCTAAGACAAGTTTACAGTTTTTCGTGAACCTGTGGAATCAAAGCCGTTCTCTCCGCTTATGCGGATTTATTTGCGCGGCTGCCATTGAGCGGCTGGCGGGCGGCGCCTTTGGGGCGGCGAGAGGCGGTTTCGCCCTGCCGCCAGTGTTCGTCGCGTACAAAAGCCGGAACCTGCGAGGCCGGCATCGGCCGGGCCAATGCATAGCCCTGCAGCGTGTCGCAGCCGAGATCGCGAAGGATGCGGACATGATCCGTCGTTTCGACGCCCTCGGCAGTAACACCGATGTTCAGCGAACGGCCGATGTCGATGATCGAGCGGACAAGTTTTCTCTGCTCGGCCGATTGCGGCAGCATGCGGATCAGTTCCCGATCGATCTTAAGTCTGCGCGGGCTGAGCTTGAGCAGGCTGACGATCGAGGCGCGACCTGTCCCAAAGTCATCGATCTCGATATCTATACCAAGCTTGCGGAATTGCCGCAGATTGGCGAGGACCGCGTCATCGCAGTCGTCGAGCGATATGGATTCCAGCAGCTCAAAGGAGACGACGCCCGGTTCGATTTTCTGAGCCCGCAGCTTCTTGGCAAGGCCCGGATCGGCCAGCCGCCGTGAGGAGACGTTGACCGAGATTTTCGGCGTGACGAAACCCTCCTCGGCCCAGCCGGCCCGATCGGCGAGCGCCTTTTCAAGGATAAGCGCATCGATCGTCGAAACCGCATCGAGATCTTCGGCTATCGTCAAGAAGTGGTCCGGTGCGAGCAGTCCGTGCTCCGGATGCCGCCACCTGGCGAGCGTCTCGACTCCGGCGACGTCCAGGGTGCGGGCATCGAACTGCAATTGATAGTAGGGAATGAATTCGTCGCGCTCGAGTCCCAGCAGTATCTCATCCGATAGCCGTTTGACGGCGATGATGTTGCGGCGGGCGTCCTTTGAAAAGAACTCATGCCGATTGCGGCCCGAGGCTTTGGCCCGGTAAAGCGCAATGTCAGCATTGAGCAGCAGTTGCCTTGGGTCGAGCTCCGGGCCGCCGTCGGCGGCAATACCGATGCTGGCGCCGAAACGGCAGTCGTGCCCCTCGTAGCGAACCGGCTTGTTGAGCTCGCGAATGATGCGGACAGCGATGTTGGAAAGCTTCTTGGACGCACTGTCGATCGTACAGAGCACGACGAACTCGTCCCCGCCAATGCGGGCAACGAAATCGGTGGAGCGTACGCACCCCTTCAGCAACTTGGCTGCGTGTTTCAACATCGCATCGCCTGCACGATGACCGAGCGTGTCGTTGATCTGCTTGAAGCGATCGAGATCGATATGCAGGACCGCGAGCGTCAGGCCGTTCTCGCGGCACGTGGCGGCGCGTTCATCGAGCATGCGGTCGAGATAACGCCGGTTTGGCAGACCGGTGAGATAATCATGAAGGGCCAGGTGTTCGATGCTTGCCCTGGCGGCTTCGAGCTCCTGATTGCGGGCTTCCGCCAGCTCCTTGGCCTTCTGCAGATCGTTGCGAAGATTGACTTCTTCAGTGACATCCCAGCTGGCGCCGACCAACTTTCGCTTGCCTTCCGCATCAAGGAAGAAGGCCGATCGGGAGCGAATGACCCGTTCGGCGCCGTCGCCTCGGATGATGCGAAACTCCTGCAGCAGACCGCGATCCTTTTCCAGGCTTTCGCTGAGGCTGTTCAGCGTGCACTCTCGATCGTCGGGATGCAGCGCCTGCTCCCATTCTTCGGCGCGCTTTATGCGTGGCGTCCCTTCGACCCCGTACATCGTCAGGAGGCGATCATCCCATTCCACCATTCCGGCCTCGAGATCGGCTTCGAATACGCCGATCCGCGTGATTTCGAGTGCAAGATCGAGCCTGCGCGAAAGCTGTTCGAGCATTTCCTCCGATCGCTTGCGGGCAGTGATGTCCGTGTCCGTGCCGACGATGCGGGCAGGGGCGCCGCTTTCGTCCCATTCCACGCAGGCGCCGCGGCATTCGATCCAAACCCAGTGGCCCTGCCTGTGGCGTTCGCGGTATTCGAAGACGTGATAGTCCGGGTCGCCGGCGATCTGCTTCGGGATGGCCTCAATGACGTAATCGCGGTCATCGGGATGAAGAAGCGTCAGCCATTCCTCGTATTTCCCCTGGTAATCTTCGTCCACGGGCATGCCGCGGATTTCTTTCCAGGTGTCGGAATAGTATTTGGTTCCGGCGCGATCGTTGTGATCCCAGACGCCAAGCCCGGAGCCGACGAGGGCGTAATTCCAGCGGCTCTCCCTATCGGCCAGATCGGATGGATCCCGCGCCTGCATCCGCTTTGCCGAAGCCTTGGGCTTGCCGTCAATCTTGCTCGCGCTTTTCTTTTCTTGCTGCTTCAAACGGCGTCTCGCTGAATTTCGCGTTCTGGTAGTCTGAAGTCATTCAATAAAATAATTCTTAAGCGGATCCCGAAATGCTGTTCAATCTTGGGATGTCCACAGGTTACGGTTTCAGCCGGCTCAAAAATTGCGCGAAGACCATCGTCCCCTCCGGCCATGGGCCATGGCCGGACTCGGCGTTGATATGGCCGGACTCGCCGGCATCAATCAAAAACGAGCCCCAGCTTGCGGCAATGTCGTCCGCGTGTTCGTAGCTGCCGAAGGGATCGTTGCGGCTCGCCACCATGATCGCAGGGAATGGCAGCGGATCGCGCGGGTAGGGGCCGAACGTCATCAAATGCTTCGGGCGGATATTCGGGTTGGTGACCTCGGGCGGCGCCACGAGGAAGGCGCCTGCCACCTTGTTCCTGAACTGCGGAATTGCATGGATCGCCGAGGGGATGCCGAGTGAATGAGCGACAAGAACCACGGGGCGCGTGGAGGCATTCACCTCCTCGGCGATGCGCGCCACCCAATCGTCGCGTACCGGCTTCGACCATTCCGCCTGCTCGACGCGCCGCGCCGTGCTGAGCTTCGCTTGCCAGCGGCTTTGCCAGTGTTCCGGACCGGAATTCGTATAGCCCGGGATGATGAGAATATCTACGTCAGACGCTTTCATGATGCCGCCGATGTGAGAAAGCTTGGCCCTTCTGTCAAGGGAAAGGCGACAACAGCCACTAAATTAGTTATCATCGCGCCATTGCCGGTTGCGGTTTCTCGTGTCGGCTGAGTTATGGCCGATACTTTTCCGCCGCCGGTTGATCGGCTCACGGAGGAGAAAGCCATGACGGCATTTCATGTAATGACAGGAGCCGGCGAGCGCTACGCACGCCTTGCCATCAACAAAATCAGTATCTCGGACGTGTTCGACGCGCTGCGGCGCGGCATCGATGATTTTCGCGAGAAGCCTTCCCATTACGTGTTCCTGTGCCTCATGTACCCGATCGCCGGCATTTTCCTTGCGCTGGCGACATCGGACGCCAACCTCCTGCCGATAATCTTCCCGTTGATGTCCGGTTTCGCACTGGTCGGCCCGATTGCCGCAATCGGGCTCTACGAAATCAGCCGCCGCCGCGAGGCTGGGCTCGATACTTCATGGAAACATGCGCTCGAAGTCAGGCACTCGCCGGCCTTGCCGTCCATCATCGTCGGCGGGTTGCTGTTGTTCGGCTTTTTCATCGTCTGGCTGGTGGCAGCGCAGACACTTTACACGAGCTTGTTCGGAGATGTCTTCCCGCGATCGATCGGCGTGTTCCTCTCGCAGATTTTCAGCACGCCTCAGGGAATGCAGCTGATTGTCTGGGGCAATCTTCTGGGCTTGGTCTTCGCCATTGTCGTTCTGGCGACCACAGTCGTCACGTTCCCCCTACTGCTTGATCGCGACGTAGGATTGGTCGCTGCGATGGCGGCTTCCATCCGTGCGACGGTCCGCAATCCGGTGCCGGTTTTCCTATGGGGCCTGATTGTCGCGGCGGCGCTCGTCATCGGCACGATCCCGTTGTTTGTGGGCCTGGCGCTGGTGATGCCTATCCTCGGGCACGCGACATGGCATCTCTACAGAAAGCTGGTCGCGCCGGCCTGACAGGAAATGCAGTCTGCACGTTAGCCTGATGGAACCTGAAAACCTCCTTCCAAGTTACTTAACAGTGCTTTGAGGGAGGTTTTTCATGGGAACGCCGCAGCACGTCTTTGCGCGCTTCGCCACCAAGGTATCGGAATGGGCGGGCAAGCCGGTGATCTTTGTCCTGGCGCTCGTGGCAGTTGTTATTTGGGCTGTCCTCGGCCCGGTCTTCGACTATTCGGAAACATGGCAGCTGGTCATCAATACCGGCACCACGATCGTCACCTTCCTGATGGTTTTCGTGCTGCAGAACGCGCAGACGCGCGACACGCGGGCGATCCAGGCGAAGCTCAACGAGATCATCCTGACAAGCCAGGCCGAGAACCGCTTCATCGGTATCGAGCATCTCGATGAAGAGGACCTGGAGCATCTGGATCGACTCGTCGCGAAAGCTGCGAAGGGACAGGCTCAGGCGGCGGTGAGCCGCGTGCGGCAACAAGACGAAGGAAACGGCAAGAGATCGCAGAACGGCAAGCGTCCTGGCTTATCGAGATCGCGAAAGCAGAAGTGAAAACGGCGCCATCGGCGCCGTTTTATGCATGGCGTCAGGATTAACCGAAAACGCGTTTGAAGATCGTGTCGACGTGCTTGGTGTGGTAGCCGAGGTCGAACTTCTCGCGGATATCCTCTTCGGATAGTGCCGCGCGGACTTCCTGGTCAGCGAGCAGCTCTTCAAGAAAGTCCCTGCCCTGTTCCCAGACCTTCATGGCATTCCGCTGCACGAGGCGGTAGGCATCTTCGCGGGAAACCCCGGCCTGCGTCAGCGCCAGCAGCACGCGCTGGGAATGCACGAGACCGCGAAACTTGTTGAGGTTCTTCTCCATGTTCTCGGGATAGATGACGAGCTTTTCGATCACTCCGGCGAGGCGGTTCAAGGCAAAATCCAGCGTAACCGTCGTATCCGGTCCGATGGCGCGTTCGACGCTCGAATGGCTGATGTCCCGCTCATGCCACAGTGGCACGTTTTCCAGCGCCGGAACGACCGACATGCGCACCAGACGGGCAAGGCCGGTCAGGTTTTCGGTAAGCACAGGATTGCGCTTGTGCGGCATGGCCGACGAGCCCTTCTGGCCGGGCGAGAAGAATTCCTCGGCCTCCAGAACCTCTGTGCGCTGCATGTGACGGATTTCGATCGCCACGTTTTCGATCGAGGAGGCGATGACGCCGAGCGTGGCGAAGAACATCGCATGGCGGTCGCGCGGAATGACCTGGGTTGAAACCGGCTCCGGCGTCAGGCCGAGCTTTGCGCAGACATGCTCCTCGACGCGCGGGTCGATGTTGGCGAAGGTACCGACAGCACCGGAGATCGCACCGGTGGCGATTTCGGCGCGCGCGGCGACGAGGCGAGCGCGGTTGCGGTCCATCTCGGCGTAGAAGCGGGCGAGGGTGAGCCCCATGGTGGTCGGCTCGGCGTGGATGCCATGGCTGCGGCCAATACGAATGGTGTCCTTGTGCTCGAAGGCGCGCGCCTTGAGGGCGGCGAGCACGCGGTCCATGTCGGCGAGCAGGATGTCGGCGGCGCGCACTAGCTGGATGTTGAGCGTCGTGTCGAGCACGTCGGACGATGTCATGCCCTGATGCACGAAGCGGCTGTCCGGCCCAACGAATTCGGCGAGATGGGTCAGAAACGCGATGACGTCATGCTTCGTGACGGCTTCGATCTCGTCGATGCGGGCCACGTCGAAGTTTGCGGCATTGCCTTTTTCCCAGATGGTCTTTGCCGCCGACTTCGGAATGACGCCGAGTTCGGCAAGAGCGTCGCAGGCATGCGCTTCGATTTCGAACCAGATGCGGAACTTGGTTTCGGGCGACCAGATGGCGACCATCTCTGGGCGGGAGTAACGCGGGATCATGGCTCACTGCTTTCGTTGAGAGAAAATTTTCTGGCGCCCCTGTACCAAAGACGGGCGGCAATCTCAACGCATGCGTCGTGCCAGCGCATAGCTGGTCGCAAGCAGGCAGACGAGGCCGAGGGGCAGGAAGAGCCGCATGCCAAGCACCAGGAACTGATAGACCGAGCTCGCGCCCGTGACCATGAACTGGAACATCCATGTGAGGCTACCAAAGGGCGCGTGCCAGCGTGAGTAGAAGTAGCGGTAGTCCATGGAAAAGAGAAATGCCGTCATCAGCATCGTGCCCGCCGTCAGGCAGACGAAGAAGGCGGCAAACCGCGTTTCGATGCGGCGCCGATGGGCAAAGAAGCGGGCGAGCGGCAGCATGAACGGCCAGGATAAAAGTCCCCCGGCAAAATAAAGAACCGCCAATTCGATCGCGTGGTGCGTCTCCAGGCGGTTGCGCAGAAAAAGGGCCGTCACCGCCGACGCCATCATCATGAGGCCCCAGAGTGCTGCGCCGCCGAGCAGATCGGGATAAGGCGGTATGGCAGCGCGTATCCGGCCCATCGTCAGCAATGAACCCGACTTTTGGCCGCAGCTCTCGATCGCATGCCACACAGACCTGCCGGACGGGCGACCGATCGGCGTAGTGTCATGAACGGCCGGCCTCCGCAGCGCTGCGCAGCTCGCTGATGGTGGACCGGTAAGCTTCGATGGAGCCGCCTTTGAAGATCGCCGAGCCGGCGACGAGCACGTTGGCGCCCGCCTTGGCGATCATCGGCGCGGTTTCGACCGCAACGCCGCCATCCACTTCGAGTTCGATCGGCCTGTCACCGATCAGGGACTTGGCGGCGGCAATCTTCTGGGTCATTGCCGGAATGAACTTCTGGCCGCCGAAGCCGGGATTCACAGACATGATGAGGACGAGGTCGACATCGTCGAGGACGTTCTCGATTGCCGAAAGCGGCGTTGCCGGATTGATCGTCACGCCGGCCAGCTTGCCCAGGTTGCGGATCGTCTGCAGCGAGCGATGCAGATGCGGACCTGCTTCGGCATGAACGGTGATGCGGTCGCAGCCCGCCTTGGCAAAGGCTTCCAGATAAGGGTCGGCCGGAGAAATCATCAGATGGCAGTCGAAGGTCGCCTCCGTGTAGGAGCGCAGCGACTTGATGACGTCAGCGCCGAAGGAAATGTTCGGGACGAAATGGCCATCCATGACATCGAGGTGGACCCAGTCCGCGCCCGCCGCGACGACGTCGCGCACTTCCTGGCCGAGCTTTGCAAAGTCCGCGGCAAGAATGGAGGGGGCGATCCGGATCGGCAGGGTCATGAAACTCTCTTTCTCGTCAGGCAACTCGCGGCCATTTAGCAGGGCGCGGCCAATCGGGCAACAGCATGGCAGTGTTCAGTAAACTCCGCGTAAGCGGCTTATTCTAGTCTTGAAGGGCTGGAACGCGAAATGCACCATCACGCCACTCCAGCAGCCTGTAAGGGTTGTCGGAAAGCTCGTGGCCGGCGGTGAACGACAGATCGCCGAGCGGCGTCTGGAAGGTCGTGCCGATAAGCTTCTCGGCGATTGGCTTTCCTTCAGCCACGGCCGCTGTTGCCGCCTGCTGCGCGATCGCTGCGGCGGCAGCCGCGGGAAGGACGTAGCCTTCAGGCTCGATGCCCTGCGCCCGCAATGCCCTTACCGCGGTTTCTGCCGCCGGAGCGTCGGCATATTCCGGTATTGTAACGGCCCGCACTCCATCCCTCATGGCTATGGGCTGGTTTGCGGCGCGCATCGCATCCCCGCTCAGAATGTCGAGCGGAATTTTTTCCGCTGTGGCATCGCGGGCGATTACTGCGACGTCGGCGCGATCGCCGCCGATGAAAACCTTGGTCGCTCCGGCTCTCTTCAGGCGGCGGACGAGGGCGATCTGCTGCTCCTGACCCGGACGGTAGGTGTCGGTGAAGACCGGCTTCAGCCCCTTTTCCTCGAGCGCATTTCTGACGGCCTCGGTCAACTCGCGGCCATGGATGGTGCCGTCCTCGATGAGTGCGATCGGGTCCGCCGCCCAGTCGCGGAGGATCACTTCGATAATGCGTGCAGCCTCGGCGCCATCGGGCGGTGCCAGGCGAAACAGCGGCCAGCCGTTCTTCAATGCATCCTCCATCAGGATGCGGGCGCGCACCGAGACGGTGATTGCTGGGATATTGGCTTCCTTCAGTTTCGGCAGCGCCCCTTCGAGCGTCTCGCTACAGAGAAAGCCGATCGCGACCTGCACCTTGGCATTCACCAGCGCATCGGCAATCGCGCCGCCGCTGTTTTCCTCGCAAGGTTCGTTGATTGTGATAACTGTATTGCCGTCCTTGGTGATCTGATAGTTTGCCCCGGCAAAGACCTGCGCACCGAGCTGTTGAAGGCTCCCGCTCTGGGGAGCGACGACGCCGATCGTGACACCTGCGGCATGGCTTTCCGCCGCTGCAAGAAACAGCATCGAAAAAGCAGCTATGCCACGCAGAATGTTCATGAAAATCGACGGCTCCCTTTCGTGCTTCATGTTCTTTTATCTGCCCGGAGGTAATCGTCAAAGAAAAACAGGCGAATACGCCGTATTTCGTCGGCTTCGTTGTAGAAAAGATAACGGATGACCTCCATATTAGCGGCACAAGAACGAGCGGCGGGGGCCGCAGGAGACCATATTTGCTAAGCAGGCAGCCGATCGATCCGCAGCTTTATCGCGATGCCATGAGTCGCTTTGGTGGTCATGTGCAACTTGCGACGACGGCGCTCGGCGAGGCGCGGCGTGGGGTTACGATCACCGCGGCCTGCTCGGTCTCCGATAGCCCGGCCTGCGTGCTTGCCTGCCTCAACAACAGCAACCCGAAGAACGAGATCTTTTTCCGGAGCGGCATTTTCGCGCTGAACACGCTTGGCGCGCATCATCAGGCGCTCGCGGACGCGTTCTCAGGACGCACGCCGATGGACGACGAGGAGCGGTTTGCGACCGGCAAATTCGGCAAGCTCGTCACCGGCGCCCCCGTGCTCTGGGATGCGCTTGCCTCGTTCGATTGCAGGGTCATGGAGATCAAGGAGATGTCGACCCACCACATCATTTTCGGTGAGGTCGTGGGCGTGCATTTCAACGAAACAAAACCGGCGCTGCTCTATATGAACCGGGACTATCACACGCTATAACTCCCCTGAATCGGAGGAGAAATGCCTGATCATTCGCTGCCGCCTGCGTCCATCGACGAGACGATTGCCATGCTGGCTACGCAGGACTATCTGGCAGGCAGGTCGCTCGCGACGGTTCTTTTTCTTGCCTTGAAGATGAAGCGGCCGCTGTTTCTCGAAGGAGAGGCTGGCGTCGGCAAGACCGAGATCGCAAAGGTCCTGTCGAAGGCGCTCGATCGTCCGCTCATCCGGCTGCAGTGCTACGAAGGCCTTGATATCGCATCCGCCGTCTACGAGTGGAACTATCCGGCCCAGATGCTGGAGATCAGGCTTGCCGAAGCCTCGGGCCTGACCGACCGCGGCCGTATCGAGTCCGATATCTTTTCCGAGCGCTATCTCATCCGCCGCCCCGTGTTGCAGGCGCTTTCCTCGGCCGACGGCCGTGCTCCTGTCTTCCTGATCGACGAGCTCGATCGCACCGACGAGGCGTTCGAGGCCTTTCTGCTGGAGGTGCTTTCGGATTTCCAGGTGACGATACCCGAACTCGGCACAGTCAAGGCGGCCGAGCCGCCGATCGTCATCATCACGACGAACCGGACACGCGAAGTGCACGACGCGCTCAAGCGCCGCTGCCTCTACCATTGGGTCGATTATCCGCAAGCCGCGCAGGAACTGGAAATCATCCGCCGGAAGGTCCCTGGCTGCAATGAGGCTCTCTCGCAGCAGATCGTGGCCTACGTGCAGAAACTACGCACGCTCGACCTTTTCAAGAATCCCGGCGTCGCCGAGACGATCGACTGGGCGACCGCGCTGACCGAGCTCGACCGTCTGGCGCTCGATCCGGATACGATCTCCGATACGATCGGTACGCTGCTCAAATACCAGGACGACATTGCTCGTATCCAAGGCAGCGAAGGGGCTCGCGTCCTTAACGACGTCAAGGACGAGCTCAGGGCGACGGGTTAGAGATGGAAACGCAGCCAGCGCATGATGGTATCGTGGTTCCGCCGGTGCCGCCGGGCGAGGGGCGGTTTGCCGATAATATCGTCTTCTTTGCGCGAACGCTCCGTAAGGCCGGCCTCAAGATCGGTCCGGCTTCCATTGCCGATGCAATCGAGGCCGTCGAGGCGATCGGCATGGGATCGCGCGAGGAATTCCATGCGGCACTCTTTTCCGTTTTCGTCAAACGGCATGAGGACAAGCCCGTTTTCGACGAAGCTTTCCGGCTTTTCTGGCGTTCCCGCGATCTGGTGGAGAAGATGATCGCGATGATGTCGCCGCGCGCGCCGGACAACCGCGAAAAGGAAAAGGCGAAAGCGGGCGAAACGCGCGTCAGCGATGCGCTTCTGGGCGATCAGCGCTGCAACAAGCCTCCGCGTGAGGAACCGGACATCGAAATCGATGCGCGTTTCACGACTTCCGGCAACGAGGTGTTTCGCCGAATGGACTTCGCGCAGATGTCGGCGTCGGAAATTGCGCTGGCGAAGAAAGAGCTGAGCCGGCTGCAATTGCCGCTCGACGCCGTCCGGACACGGCGGTTCAGGCCATCGCACGTTCACCGGTTGGTCGATCCTCGCGCCACGATGCGCTCGGCGCTGCGCACGGGCGGCTCGCTGATCCTGCCGCGCTATCGCGAACAGAAGGAAATCCGGCCGCCATTGGTGGTTCTTGCGGATATTTCCGGCTCGATGAGCCAGTACACCCGCATCTTTCTGCATTTTCTCCACGCGCTGACCGAGCGTCGCCGCCGCGTCCACACGTTCCTCTTCGGAACGCGGCTCACCAATGTTACCCGGCAGATGCGTCATAAGGATCCGGACGAAGCGTTGGACGAATGCGCTGCCGCCGTGAAGGACTGGTCAGGCGGCACGCGCATCGGCGAAACGTTGAAGGATTTCAACCGGCTGTGGGGGCGACGGGTGCTCGGGCAGGGTGCACTCGTGCTGTTGATCACCGACGGGCTGGAGCGTGAAGGCATTGAACTGCTCTCGGCGGAGATCGACCGGCTGCACCGATCCTGCCGGCGGCTAATCTGGCTTAATCCGCTTTTGCGTTTCGAGGGGTTCGAACCTCGGGCGCGCGGCGTGCGCGCGATGCTGCCGCATGTTGACGAATTCCGCCCGGTTCACAATCTATCATCTTTGAGCGATCTTGCTGCGGCGCTTGGTACGGGCAATTCGTCAACGTATGATCCACGGCGCTATCTCGACAGAATGAGAGGCTTGGCATGAGCGAGACGTCTTACGGTCTCGATCCGCTGATGAAGGCGGAGGAGTGGAAAAAGAGCGGCCGCGATGTGGCTGTCGCGACTGTGATCGAAACCTGGGGCTCGGCGCCGCGTCCGGTCGGAAGCCATCTGGTGATCGATGGCGAGGGCAATTTCGAGGGTTCGGTTTCCGGCGGCTGCGTCGAAGGCGCGGTCATTGCCGAGGCGATGGATGTGATCGGCGACGGCAAGGCTAAGATGCTGGAGTTCGGCGTCGCCGACGAGACCGCCTGGCGCGTCGGGCTATCCTGCGGCGGCCGCATCCGCGTCTTTGTCGAAAGGCTCGGCTGATGGACGCTGCCAATCTGGAACGGTTGAATGCCGCCCGACGGGCGCGCAAGGCCGTCATGCTGGTGACGGACATGGAGCGTGGAACGGATCGCGTGATCGTCGAAGGCGGGCCGGTCGATTCTGCGCTGAGCGACGCGGTCGCGGCGACGTTCCGCTCCGGCAAATCGGGGACCTACGAGATCGATGGGGCGAGATACTTTCTGAACGTGCATCTGCCGCCGCCGCATATCGTCATCATAGGCGCGGTGCATATCAGCCAGATTCTCGCGCAGATGGCGGCTCTTGCAGGTTTCGATGTCCGCATCATCGATCCGCGGACGGCCTTCGCCACCCCGGAGCGTTTCGCCAGCATAGACTTGGTGGCCGACTGGCCGGTCGATGTCTTGAAGGATCGTCCGCTCGACGCCTACACTGCCGTCGTCGCGGTTACGCACGACCCGAAGATCGACGACTTTCCGATTGCCGAGGCGCTCAGAACCGGCTGCTTTTATGTCGGCGCGCTCGGCAGCCGCAAAACCCACGGCTCGCGTATCGAGCGACTCCGGATGGAAGGTTTTTCCGACGGCGAGCTGGCGAGGATCAACGGCCCGATCGGGCTTAATATCGGCGCATCCAGTCCGGCAGAAATAGCCGTCGCGATTCTGGGGCAGATCATTCAGGCGTTGCGCTCTCGCGACGTAACGTCGCCGAAAGGTGACTAGGCATGATCTTTGGTGAGTTCAGTATCGAAAGTGCCGAGGGGCTTGTCCTCGCCCATTCCATCAAGGTGGCCGGCGGCGCCTTGCGGAAAGGCCATGTGGTTGAAGCTGCGGACATCGAGCAGCTGAAGAGTTCTGGCATCGAAAAGATTGTTGCCGCCCACCTGGAGGACGGCGATCTCGACGAGGACGAAGCCGCGACCCGTCTCGGGCAGGCAATTGCACCCGATCACCTCCGCTTTTCGGAGGCGGCGACCGGCCGCGTCAACATCCATGCGGCCGTTGACGGCCTGTTCGTGGCGAACCGTGAGGCTGTCGATCGGCTGAACCGCATCGATCCGGCGATCACGCTCGCCTGTCTAGCCGACCATACGCGCATCAGCGCAGGCGATATGGTGGCGACCTTCAAGATCATCCCACTGGCGGTCCCGGGCGCCAAGGTCGATGCCGCCTGTGCGGAACTTCACGCGAGTTCGCCCTTCGAGGTCAAGCCGTTTGCCGAATACGCGGTTTCCCTCATCGCGACCGAATTGTCCTCGCTGAAGGTCTCCGTGATGGACAAGACGGCGCGGATATTGGAGCGGCGCCTGGAGGGGTCCGGCAACCGGCTCCTGCGGGAACGACGGGTGCCGCACGAGACGAAGGCGCTCGCCGCATCGATCAAGGACGTTATGGCGATTTCCGAGCAGGCGCCGAAGCTGGTGATCGTCTTCGGAGCGTCTGCTGTCATCGACGAGGCGGATGTCATTCCACAGGCGATACGCGAGGCGGGCGGCAATATTCTCAGCGTCGGCATGCCGGTCGATCCGGGGAACCTGATGGTTCTCGGCCGCATCGGGGCAACGTATGTGGTCGGCGCTCCGGGCTGTGCCCGCAGTCCGAAGGAAAACGGTTTCGACTGGGTGCTTGATCGCATTCTGGCGGGCGAGCGGCCGGGTGCGCGCGAAGTGACCGGCATGGGCGTTGGAGGCCTGCTGATGGAGATACAATCACGGCCGCAGCCGCGCGACGTGCATGCCGGAGCGCGCGCGGCCGCTTCGGTCGCCATCGTGCTGCTGGCGGCCGGCCGCGCGCGCCGGATGGGCGAAGCCGGCCAGCACAAACTGCTTGCGGAGTTCGATGGAATACCGCTGGTCCGCCGCTGCGCATCTGTTGCCATCGGTAGCAAGGCGGGCTCGGTTATCGTTGTAACAGGTCACCGGAACAGCGAAATCGAAGCCGCGCTTGAAGGCCTCAACGTAAGGCCCGTCTTCAACGCCGATTACACCTCAGGCATGGCAAGTTCGCTCGCCGCCGGCTTTGCGGATGCCCATGCGAGGGGCGCCGACGGCATTCTTGTCATGCTCTCGGATATGCCGGGTGTTTCGACTGCGGATCTTGATAGTTTGATCAATGCATTCGAGCGGGCAGACGGGCGGGTGATCGTTCGCGCCGTTGCGCAGGGAAAACGCGGAAATCCGGTTATCCTGCCGCGATCGCTTTATCAGGCGGTGCTTGCGCTCGAGGGAGACGTCGGGGCGCGTCACATCATCGAAGCGGCAGGACTTCCTGTCATCGATGTCGATATAGGCGAGGGCGCGCATCTTGACGTGGATACCCCCGAGGCCGTTGTCGCTGCGGGCGGCATTTTGAAGGAATAGCAATGGACGCCGCCGGCATAGAGGAAATGTTCCAGGGTCTCGGTCCCGTGACGATCAGGCGCATGTTCGGCGGCAAAGGCATCTATCACCTTGGCCGTATCGTGGCGGTCGAAGTCGGCGGAGAGGTGCTGCTCAAGGCCGATGCCGAAAGCGCGCCGGAGTTTGCGGCCGCTGGTTCCAGCCAATGGTTCTACGAGGGCAAGAAAGGCAATCCCGTAAAGATGCCTTACTGGTCGGTCCCCGAGGCTGCCTATGACGATCCCGATGAGATGGCGAAGTGGGTACGGCTCGCCTATGAGGCGGCGTTGCGGGCGGAATGACTAGCGGAAGTCGGTTTCGCTGAGGGCGGCAATCGCGGCCTTCGTGAAAGCTGAAAGCGGTTGCGGCGGGTCATGGCGGCCGAACCAGCCGAAATCGGAAAGTTTGTCGGGCTCCGTCAGTTGCGGTTCCCCCTCGACATCTCGCGCCACGTAAAGGAGTGAAATCCAGTGCTGGCGGTCTGCCTCGATAATCTGCTCGGTCGGTTCTAGCAATTCGACGTGGCCGATCTTCAGCCCGGTCTCTTCCTCTGCCTCGCGGCGGGCGGCTTGCTCGGCCGGCTCCATGTGATCGACCTTGCCGCCGACGATATTCCAGAAGCCGGCTTCGGGCGGAAGCATGCGCTTGTAGAGCAGGATTTTGCCGTCGCGCAAAATCACCAGGCCTACACCGAGGCCCGGAAAATCGATGCCGGGCTTGCCCATCGAGAGATCAGATCTTGGCGTTTGCCGCGATCAGCATGAATGCGGGAATATCGTCGCCGAAGCCGACGGGCGTCGGGCCGTCGTCGTGGTCGCGATAGCGGCGGCGTTCGCGAACGTCGTCGTTCGCCGGATAGGGCCGGGTGTTGCGCGCGGTGTTTTGCGGCTTCTGGTCTGCTTTGCGCTCTTGCTTCACGCTTTCGGCCCTTGCTGGTGCTGCTTCGATGGTTTCGGCGGCATTATCCTCGGCGCCGATATCAGATTTATGACCCCGGCGATCCTTGCCGCGGCCACGGTCCCTGTCGCTGCGATCCCGGCTGCCCTTGCGGCGCGCGCGGTCGTCCTCGCGGCCCGGCTCGGGCGGCGGAAGAGCGGTAAGGTTGCCATTCAGCCATTCGACCTTCTCGCCGATCAGCTTTTCGATCGCATCGGCGTGTTTCTGGTCACGACCGGTGACAATGGTGAAGGCAGCGCCAGATCGGCCCGCGCGACCGGTGCGGCCGATGCGGTGCACGTAGTCCTCGGAATGGATCGGCACATCGAAATTGAAGACGTGGCTGACATCCGGAATGTCCAGGCCGCGGGCGGCGACGTCGGATGCGACGAGCAGTTGCAGCTGGCCATCACGGAAGTTCTGCAGCATGGTCGTGCGCGAGCGCTGGTCCATGTCCCCATGGAGAGCGCCGACGGAGAAGCCGTGGCGTTCCAGCGAGCGGAAGAGGTCGGCCACGTCCTTCTTGCGGTTGCAGAAGATGATCGCGTTCTTCAACTCTTCCTGTGCGCGGATCAGATCGCGCAGCGCAGCGCGCTTCTCGTAGTCCTTGCCGTGCGCGGCGACGAAACGCTGCGTGATGTTCTTGGCGGCGGATGCCGGCTTTGCGACTTCGATGCGTTCCGGATTCTGCAGGAAGCGGTCGGCGAGCTTCTGGATTTCCGGCGGCATAGTCGCCGAGAAGAACAGCGTCTGGCGCGTGAAGGGGATGAGCTTTGCGATGCGCTCGATATCCGGAATGAAGCCCATGTCGAGCATACGGTCGGCCTCGTCGATGACGAGGATTTCGACGCCGCTCATCAGCAGCTTGCCGCGCTCGAAATGGTCGAGCAGCCGGCCGGGCGTGCAGATCAGAACGTCTGCTCCGCGCTCAAGCTTGCGGTCCTGGTCTTCGAACGACACACCGCCGATCAGGAGCGCGACGTTCAAGCGGTGGTTCTTGCCGTATTTTTCGAAGTTTTCCGCGACCTGCGCTGCGAGTTCGCGCGTCGGCTCGAGGATCAGCGTGCGCGGCATGCGGGCGCGGGCGCGACCCTTTTCCAGCAGCGACAACATCGGTAGCACGAAGGACGCGGTCTTGCCCGTACCCGTCTGCGCAATCCCGCAGATATCGCGGCGCTGCAGAGCGAACGGGATTGCGCCCGCCTGAATAGGAGTAGGGGTCGTGTAGCCGGCGTCGGTAACGGCGGAAAGCACTTTTTGGCTCAGGCCAAGATCAGCAAATGTCGTCAAAGGGAAAACTATTTCCGTTCAGGTTCGGCCAAACTCCGGTTGAGTCGGCGGGATTGCATGCCGCAATGCAGCGCGACATAGTCCCAAACGGCTTGCAAGTCAAGGAATACGGCAACTGCAACCTGTGCGCAGGTAAAGTGATGGTTACTTCATTTGGTTATTTGATGTAACTCGCGAGTTTCAGCCCGGCATTCATGAAATACATGGGGTCTACCGCGCGGCCATTTTGGCGGACCTCGTAGTGCAAGTGCGTGCCTGTCGAACGCCCGGTGCTTCCCGCAAGACCGATCACCCCGGACCGCTCAACCGTGTCCCCGGCTTTCACCAAAATCTGCGACATGTGGCCGTAGCGAGTGGAGATGCCATTGCCATGATCGATCTCGACCATGTTGCCGTAACCGCCGGTCCAGCCCGCGCTGAGGACCTTGCCAGGCGCAGCCGCGCGAACCTTTTCACCGGCGGCGAACCGGAAATCGATGCCGGAGTGAAGCGCGAGCCGGCCTAGAAACGGATCGCGCCGGTTGCCGAACGGACTGGTGATTTCCTTGCCGGCCGCCGGAGTGCCAAAGGGGAGCGATTGCGCCGTGCTGCGCACCGCCTCAAATCGCGTCAGAGCAGTGTCGAGCTGTGCAAGGGAATTGTTGAAGTCGTCGTCGCTTTCCGGTTCGATGTAGGGCCCGCCGACAGCGCTGTCGTCTGCAGCTTTGGCGAGTGCCTGCTCCGGAACGGCGATATCGAAGCGGGTCAGGATTTTCTCGATGTTGTTGGCAGCGTCGCCCGCATCGGCGGTGAGCTGGTCCACACGGGCGCGTTGCTGCTCCTCGATGCCCTTCAGCGTCAGCGTAACCTTCGAAAACAAGCGGTCGGCACGGTCGCCGGCAGTTTCACGCGCAGGTACATAGGCGAGCGTAGAATTGTCGGGTGTGGCGTCGGCGGGTTCGTCCCTGCCTGCCAGAAGTTTGTCGATCGCTGCGGCTCCGGCTGAAAGCGACGCGCGCTTGTCCTTTATCTCGGGTGCGTAGGATTGAACTGGAACTGCCTCATCCTTCTGCGTCAGCCCGGAATTTTCGGCGCGGTCGAACAGGGAGCCGAGCTTTCCGTTGCGTGACGTGAGCGCCATCTGTTGCTCCAGGAGCTTGTCGACCTTGTCTTCAACCACCTGCTGGTCGAGCAGCTGACGCGAGGTCACGCGATCGACCTGTGCGCGAAGAGCAGCGATACGGTCTTCATAATCATGCTGCATGCGGGCCTGGCGGGCCATAGTCGCGCCGATCAGGTCGTCGCGAAGGACAAGATAGGATGTGGCAAGGAGATAACCGATGACAAAGACGCCGCCGAAGCAGAAGGCGAGGGCGGCCATCCACGGCTTTATGGTCGCGTGGCGGACCTTATCGCCGCTGGCGAGAATGAGGATATGCTCCTGCGAACGCTTGCCGAATACGCGACTATGCTGTGCATGCGTCACGGAGAATCTCCCGATTGGTCGCCCGCGCTTAGGTCAGGAGATGATTACACACGGTTATGGTTAATAACGCCTTAGCGAAAAAGTTAACAAGAACAGTACTTTAGGCAATGCTAATAGATGTCAGCGAGCGGTAGAACGATGGCGTGAGGCCAGCCTCTGCGCGCGCCAGATCGTTGAACGGCGGCTTCAATGGCCCGCGGAAGTTGGCCCGCACCAGGTCCTTGAAGGTCTGCGCCGGGTCGCGACGCTCGCGAGCGCAAAGAAAGCGAAACCACTTGGCGCCGATTGCCACATGGCCTTTCTCGTCATTGTAGATGACATCGAGGACGGCCGCGCTGTCGAGATCGCCGGTTTCGCGCATTTTTGCCTGGAGCGACGGGGTGACGTCCAGCCCGCGGGCTTCGAGGATAAGAGGAACGACGGCGAGCCGTGCCGTCAGATCGCTTCTGGTCGAATGGGCTGCCTGCCAGAGGCCGTCATGCGCGGGCATATCGCCATAATCGGCGCCGAGGTCCTGCAGGCGCTTACGCACCATGCGGAAGTGCTTGGCCTCTTCGAAGGCGACCTGCATCCATCCGTCAAAGAAGGAATTGGGAACCGCTTCAGTGGCAAAACGTGCGACGATATCGAGCGCGAGGTCAACGGCATTGAGCTCGATATGGGCAATTGCATGAAGCAGTGCGATGCGGCCGTTGACCGTGTGAAGCGAGCGCTTCTCGACCTGCGTCGGCGGGACCAGCGCCGGTTTCTCCGGCCGGCCGGGCCTGTCGGGCAAGGAGGCATCGAGGGGCGACCGCAGCGAAATCTTGCGGGCGAACCAGCGGGTTGCGGCCTCCTGCGCGAGCGCCGTCTTGCGATCGAGATCGGCGGAGCGGATAGCGTCGATCGCACCGCCGCGTAGCGACGTCATCGAAAGCACATTCATGCGGCGAGGTTCCTGACGGCCTTCAGAACGTCTTCGGCATGGCCGGGTACCTTTACCTTCTGCCAGATCATCGCGATCGTGCCTTCGGCGCCGATGAGGAAGGTCGTGCGTTCGACACCCATGAAGGTGCGGCCGTACATGCTCTTTTGCTTCCACACGCCATAGGCCTGCAGCGTCGTCTTCTCCTCATCCGAGGCGAGCGCAACGGAAAGCTTGTGCTTCGTGACGAAACGATCGTGGCATGCGGCCGAATCGGGGGACATGCCGATAACCGCCGCGCCTGCGGCGTCGAATTCGCCGGCCAGAGCGGTGAAGGCCAGCGATTCAGCCGTACAGCCGGTCGTATCGTCCTTCGGATAAAAGAACAGGACCAGCGGCTTTCCGCGGAAATCGGCAAGCGATACCCGCCCGCCGCCGTCGCGAGGAAGGTCGAATTCGGGGGCCGAAGCGCCAATGCCGAGAAGAGCCATGTGTGGAAACCTTTCTTTTGCCGGGTTTTAGGATGACACTATGTCCCGCGGATATATATTGAAGACCAATTCGTCCAGCCAGGCTGGACCAGTTTCGAGGCAGGGGGCTATCCAAAACGCATGGCGTCGATTCGCGGCGAAAAGGTTACGTTTCGCAAAAAGGACATCGTCGCGCTGCATGAGCTCCCATCCGCCCAGGCCGAAGATCCCATCATCGTGCATTGCCCGCGGCCTCGCTCTCGCATTCGCCGTGCTACGGGCGTAACGGCGGGTTGTATTGTCACTCTCCTCTTCATTCTCGCCGCGATCATTTTCACCGTCGAAAGCGGAATGTTCGATGCAACGCTGTCGCGCCAGGCGCAGACCGCATTGAATTCGGCAATAGGTCCCCGCTATCGCGCGGAAGTCGGCTCGACCGTCATCCGCTTCACCTCCGGCCTGCAGCTCGCCCTGGAAGCCCGCAACGTCAACATGGTCGATCAGCAGAGCGGGCAGCATCTGTCGACCACCGGCGCCATACGCATGGCGCTTGATCCCTTGGCTCTATTTCGAGGCCGTGTGGCGGTAGCTGCAATCGAAGCGGACGACATTGCGCTCGATACGGCTCTGCTTCCGTCCGGCGGTCCTCTCGACTTCAGCCAGCTTCGCATCGACGCAATTCCGGTGGCGATGGAAGCTGTGTTTTCCCGCCTTGATGTGTTGGATAGTTTTGTCGAGCGCGGCGGCACGGATACCGTCCGCTTATCGGGTATCAACATCAAACTGGCCGATACCGCCAACGGCCCGCTCTCGGTCGAGATC